>JAIXUR010000632.1 GCA_027483425.1 Cyanobacteriota bacterium
CTGTGGATGAGTGCGGTGGGTGTGGTCGGTCTCGGGTTGAACCTGCGGGCCTACGATTTTGTCTCCCAGGAGATTCGGGCGGCGGAAGACCCTGAGTTTGAGACCTTCTACACCAAGAATATCTTGCTGAACGAAGGCATTCGGGCCTGGATGGCGCCCACCGACCAGCCCCATGAGAAGTTTGTATTCCCTGAAGAAGTGCTGCCTCGCGGCAACGCTCTCTAAGGGAGCTCCAAGGGAGCTACAACTCAAGACCTAAGTCAATAGATTTAGAATCTACAACCGGGGATGTGTTCAGCACATCCCCGTTTTTTTTAATGGTTTGGTCTGTTTGTAGACCGTAGGAGCCCAACTATCCTCGGGTTTTTCACCCCTCCATCCACCTACCCCTCTCCCCATAATAGTCACCGCCCCAGGGATTCTTGGTAGTATGGAGGTTGAAGCTATTTACGTTAGGTTGTTATGGCGAAGCGTTCTCCCTTTGATAGCACCCAGGTTATGCGCCGCAGCGAAGATTTGATTCGCGCGGCCTCGAACCGCTATCGCATCACGGTGCAGGTGGCCAACCGGGCCCAGCGGCGGCGCTTTGAAGATTTTGAAAACTACGAAGACCCCAAAATGAAGCCAGTGCTGCGGGCCATCATCGAGATGTCTGACGAGCTTACCCAGCCAGAGATTATTGGCGAATAAAGTGCCCCAGTGCCATGGGTCAACGGTTTACTAAAGAAGGCCAGGGGTGGCGTCTGGGCTGGGATGGGGATGCGCCCCTCTATAAGGGGTTGCTGGCTGGCTCAACCTGGGCGATCGAGCTGACCGAGGCTGAGTTTCAGACCTTTTGCCGCTTGGTAGTCGAGATCGGTCAAACCATGGGGGCGATCGCCGCCGAACTCATGGCAGAAGAACGCCTGGCCTGTGAAGCCGAAGCCGACTGCCTGTGGCTAGAGGCCGAGGGCTTTCCGGAGGCCTACAGCCTGCGGTTTATTTTGGCCACGGGCCGTCGCTGCGAAGGGGAATGGGATGTCGCCGCGACCCAACAGCTGACCCAGGCGGCCCGTCACCTGACGGTGTTTTAGCGGGGTGAGCCCGGCCCAGCGATGCCAAGCCCCGGCCCTAGGGCCGGGGCTTGGCATGGGATCATCCCCTTGGCTCGGGCGATCGCCCAGGGAAAGCCTGGGTGGCCAGTAGACCTAGGCCCGACGGCTCAGGTTATCGCTGTAGCGCAGATAGTAGCTGGGCACCCAGCCTCCTCCAGTCAGCTCGACCCAGTCGTTGTCGTGGCGACCGGTCAGCCGCACATGCTCGCCGTTGGGCAGGCTACGCAAGATCCGCGCCTCACCGTTGGGATGCTCGCGGACATCCAGGGGGCTACCATTGGTATTCACGTAGCCCTCGGTATGAACAATGTTGTCCACCGGGGTAACGGCTCCGGTGACGGCGCGATCGCGGCCTCGCAGCGCCGCCAACAGCAGGGGCAAGCCCAGCAGGGGCAGTAGTAGCCACCACAGGCGGCCTAGGCCAGGGGCCTTCACGGCCTCAGTCGCACCGCCCACAAAATTACCGATGCCGGTGCTGGCGCTGAAGGGGCAGGTGAGGCGATCAAAGTTTTGGCCATCCTTGGTCAGGTTCAGCACCACCTCGACCTTGTCGCTATCGATGGCCCGGGACGATACCACCTGGGCCAGGTTAGGGTCGTAGCCATCGTCAGCGGCATGGTCGATGCAGGCGGTTTCGGCGGTCTTGAGCATTTCAGTGGTGGACTGGGCCCAACTGGGGGCAACAGTGGTCACCAGCAGGGCAGACCCCCAGGCGATCGCCAGGGTTTTAGAAAGGGACTTCATACGCTCTACTCCAAAATGGGGTTCTAAAGGGATATGAAGACCGAACGTACAACACAAATCTGGCCGTGGGAGGGTGAACCCTCCCACGGCCGCAATAGCTGTGATGCGGCGGTCAAAACTAGGCTTTTAAAGAGCCGGAGCTAGCGGCAAAATAGATTGCCTCACTCCACACTGGAGACTATAGGGGTGAATCATAAGAAACTCATAAGCGTTTAAGCAGCAGAATCAGGCATTTTCTAAGTAACTAGAAATGCCTGACGGCCGTTTTTAATTAATTCTTAAAAGAAGAAATACCCAGGGGGGGATTTGATCTAAATTGACCCTCGAGTCACCGGTTAGGTTCAGAGGATGTTTGAAAAGGGTACGCCCTGGTGCTATTGACCCTGTCGCCACCGTAAATACCCTAGGGTATGAGCCACCTTGACCCACTTTCGCAGTATAAAGGCAGACTCTCTCTGGCTTTTCAAACACCCTCTAAGTGAAGGCTGCCTAGCCCAGCGCGATGCTTAAAGTTGACAGGTTAAGACCTGGCCCCCTATGAGAAGTGCTTTAATTCGGCGATCGCAGCTAGCTAAACCCTCTGCTGACCATGGTACCCGCGATCGCCGTTGATGCTGTTAATCGACAACGCGCAGGCGTCCCTGGCTCAGGGCATCATAAACTCGGTTGATCAAAGCCGCATCCTTAGGGCTGAGATCGCGCTGGGAAAACATGGCCATCAATTGCTGCTGGTCATTGCGGGTCAGGCGGCGGGCCGCAAACATCTTTTCGATGGTTTGTTCGAGGTTTGACATAGGTAGCGCACTCTGGTTATCGAACCGTAGCCAGTCCAGGGAATTACAGAAAACAACTGGGTCTATAAAATCCCAGGGACCGTAACGCTTTGTATAGTAACTCGATTCTAAGCATGGGCCAAGGCGATCGCCTCAGCGATTTGACCGATCTATTTCCCTCACCTAGCCCGCTAGGAGCCGTGCCTATCCGTAGTCCTACTATCAGTAGCGTAAGCTACAGTAGCGGCCACGAGGTTGCTCACCCCCACCTACCGGGCTCTACAATCTAGGATTCACCAGATATACTCGTGCCATATGGAGTAGGAACTCAACAGCTAATGCAATACCTGGCCAAGGTTCAAAAAAAAGCATTCCTGGGCGGTGCAGAACTCCAGTTGCTGGCCGAGCAGACCTCTGACTCGACCTGGACGCTGCTGGCGGCGGAGCGGATGGTCGAAACCACTCGCCTGCTGGCGTTTCAGGAGGGCAATCTGGTGCTGGTCGAGATCGACAGCCTGAACCAGATCACCTCGGTGCAGGATGCCACCGCCTGGGTACTGGGTCTGGTGGAGCACTACCTCACCTATGGGGTGACCCCCGAAGCCCTGGAGCAGGAAATTGAGCGGGCTGAGCGATGGCGACAGTCGCTGACCCTCAAAAGCCAGGAGGTCGATCGCCGTGCCCTCGAAACCGCCGCCCGCCGGGACGAAATTCAAGAGCTAGAGCGCAGCCTCAAGCAAGAACGTGAAGAGTTAGAAACCCGCTGGGAAGCGCTGCAACAGATTCAGGCAGACGCCCCGCCCCCTGCCGAAGGCTAGGCTGCTCGCTCTAGACTACGGCAGGGTCGCCGGACCATAGAAGGCCAGGTGGGTGGTGCCGTAGCTTTTTTGCCGCACCAGATCGAGGCCAGGCGTCGCCGCTGGAGCCCAGGCCTCGGGGCTGTGTTCAACGGCGATCTCGCCCCCGACTGCCAGCAAATTCAAGCTCACGACTCGTTCGAGCACCGGCCCATAGAGCTCGCTGCTATAGGGGGGGTCAAAGTAGATGCAGTCAAAGGGTTGGCCGTGCAGCCGCGACAGCTGCTTCACCACATCGCCCCGAAACAGGCTAAAGGATTGATCGGCCTGGGCGACTTGCTGCCAGTTTTCGCGGGTCAGTTTGTAGGCACCGGGAGCCTGCTCAATGCCCACCACCTCCGCCGCTCCCCGGCATAGGGCTTCGGCCCCCATCGCGCCGCTGCCGGTGCATAGATCGAGCCAGCGGCAGCCCACCAGGCGTCCCTGCCAGATGTTAAACAGGGCCTCACGCACCCGCGCCGAGGTGGGGCGGGTATCTAAGCCAGGCAGGGTTTTGAGAACGCGGTTGCCATAGATACGCAGCATGGCTAGGCTACAGCCACAGGGGTTTGGGCCTTGACCAAGGCGACAAAGTTGGCCAGCATAGTGAGACCCGCCGGGGCCGATTTTTCGGGGTGGTACTGCATGGCCAGGATATTGTCCTGGGCGATCGCCGCCGTGACCGTCTGACTGCCGTGGGTCACCGTGGCGGCATTCACCGCCGGATCCATAGGGACGGCGTAGTAGGAGTGCACAAAGTACACCCAATCACCATCCTGAATGCCCTGCCACAGGGGACACTGGGGCTGGGTCAGCGTTAGCTGGTTCCAACCCATGTGGGGAATGGCAATGCGCGGCTCTTTTTGAAATTTCTGGATCCGGCCCGGAATGAGCCCTAGCCCAGCCTCTACTCCTTCGTCGCTACCGTCAAACAGCAACTGGAGGCCCAGGCAGATCCCGAGAAAGGGTTTGCCACGGGCAATCTCCCGCTTAATCGGCTCCACCAATCCCTTTGCGCGCAGGTTCTGCATGGCCGGGTCAAAGGCCCCATCCCCCGGCAACACCAGGGCATCGGCGGCCTCTAGATCGGCCACCAAGTCAGTAATGTGGGGGGTTGCCCCCGCCAGTGCCAGCCCCTTGCAGGCCGAATGCAGGTTGCCCATGTCGTAGTCAATTACGGCAATGTTAGCCATCCGCTCTCCTAGGCTGATATCTCACTGACTGTATCCTACCTGGAGGATAGGGAGAGATTTTGAACTTTGAATTTTGAATTTCCCTATGCTACTCACTACCTTTGCGCCCTGGCGGGCCCACCAGACCTCCAATGCAGCCGATGACCTGGTGGCCCACTTGCACCATGGGCAGTTGCTACCGGCTAGGACTACAGTGCTGCGCCAGATTCCTGTCAGCTTTGAGCTGGCCCCCATTCGGGTGATGGCCAAGGTGGTCGAGCTCCAACCGGCGGTGGTGGTCTGCTGCGGCATGGCCGAGGGGCGCACCCATCTGAACCTGGAGCGCCACGGCAAGGGCGATGATCGGACGGTGTCAACCTCGCTACCCTTGGCCGATCTGATGGCGGATACGCACCTGACGGCAATCAGCGACTGTGCCGGTACCTACGTGTGCAACCACCTGTATTACCGGGTGCTGGGGGCGATCGCCCAGCACCACTGGCCAACCCAGGCATTATTTGTGCATATCCCTCCCTTGCTGCCAGCGACGCAGCCGTTCTTAGCCCAGGATCTGGCCCTGATCCTGCAACGGCTGGCTGCCCTGCCCCGGTGCTCGGGGCAGCCTGATCCTCGGGGTTGACCTCGACAAACCAGACGGGCAAGTTCTAGGGGCTGGGTTAGCGATAGGATGGGGTCACGCATCAGACCACGGATGAGGTCATGGATTAGGTTATGGATCAGGCAATGGAGCAAACCCCTCAGCAAACTACGGATCCAGGCGGGCGGGTCGTGCAGATCAGCGTTTCTGACGGGGGCGTGCCGAAGCAGCCCGTGGCGACGGCCCACGTTACCGCTGCGGGGATTGTGGGCGATCGCCAGCGAAATCTGAAGTACCACGGCGGCCCCGATCGCGCCCTCTGTCTGTGGTCCCTCGAGGTAATTGAAGCCCTACAGCAGGAGAGCCACCCGATCGCCCTGGGCAGCGCTGGCGAAAACGTCACCCTGGCGGGGTTAGATTGGGCTAGTCTGGCCCCAGGTAGCCAGATCCAGCTGGGCACCGAGGTGCAGGTAGAAATTACAGACTACGCCGCCCCCTGCCAGACGATTATGCATGGGTTTAGCGATCGCCGGTTTAGCCGCATCAGTCAGACCCACTACCCTGGCAGCAGCCGACTGTACGCGCGGGTGCTGCGAGAGGGCATCCTGCACCCCAGCGATCGTGCCGTGGTGGTGGGCTAAGGCTGCCAATCTCAATGCCTGGGCCATAAAAGGTCTAGGGACTTAGGGTTGCGTTACAACCGCGATCCAAGGCACTATGATTTGACATGGGAGTCCTCCAGGTTGCTCCCGGTTCCTATAGCAGTCGAGTTAGCGAATGATTACTATGGCACTGCCAACGGCACTCTCGAGCGATTTCCTGTTAGCGGCGGGCGCCTATGCCGGTATTGCCGGGGCCTACCTGTTGGTCGTGCCCCTGGCGCTGATCTTTTATGTCCGCCAGCGCTGGTACATGGCCGGGTCGATCGAGCGCACCTTGCTCTACGGTCTGGTGTTTGTCTTCTTCCCCGGCATGCTGCTGTTCAGTCCCTTCTTAAACTTTCGCCCCCAGCCCCGCGACCTCAAGGCTTAGGCGACTTCTGCAAAATAGTTTCTCTACTGGTGGGCAGTGCCCACCCTACAGCGGCTACAGTCGCTTGATTAAAGCTGGGAACTTCTTTCCTAGAAATCTCCTTAGGGGTTACAGAATACCAGCATGAGACGCATTGATATCATCGCCATTGGGATAGGTATTTTCCTGGCCGGGGGCGGACTGTTTGTTGGGTTTCGGCTGTTTGGGCTAGATGGTATCTCAGCTGGCATTTGGAGCCAGGCGATCATGGTAGGCGGGGTAGTGGCCTGGCTAACCAGCTACCTGTTCAGGGTCGTAACCCGCAACATGACCCTCAATCAGCAGATGGACGACTATGAATCGGCTGTGCTTCAGCGTCGGCTCGACGAGCTCAGCCCCGAGCAGTTGGCCGCCCTCCAAGCCAAACTCGACCAAGACGACGACGCTAAGCCCTAGGGAATTCGCGCTGAAATAGGATACCGGTCATAGGAGCCCATCCATCCTCGATTCCCGCCTACGTGGGAATGATGCTGGGATTTTGTTTGTTTGTAGATCCCTAACCGCCGGGCTATAGGGCAGCGGTTGGGGCTTTTATGCTCAAGAGCGCCATAGACGTAGGGACACTCTTGCCCTAGAGTGCTCTATTGGGCTGTCTATTGGCCCGTATTTTTTGGACTGAGTTTTCCGGTACCCTGTCATGGCCCTTGTTTCCGATCGCTTCCGTACCCTGCGGGCGCAGGGCGAATGTGCCCTGATTCCCTTTATTACCGCTGGCGACCCCGATCTAGAGACCACCGCCGCCGCCCTGCGAGTGCTGGATCAAAACGGTGCCGACCTGATTGAACTGGGGGTGCCCTACTCAGACCCCCTAGCAGATGGCCCGGTCATTCAGGCGGCGGCTACCCGCGCCCTGGCGAAGGGGGTCACCCTGGACAGGGTGCTGGCCATGGTGAAGGAGGTGCAGCCCCATCTGCAAGCACCGCTGATTTTATTTACCTACTACAACCCCATTCTCAACCGGGGGGTCGATCAGTTTATGGCCGATGTGGCGGCGGCGGGCGTGGCCGGGCTGGTGGTACCTGACCTGCCCCTGGAGGAGGTCGACGGGCTGCTCGCCGCCGCCGCCGCTGCGAGTATCGATGTCACTCTGCTGGTTGCCCCCACCTCACCCCCTGAGCGCATTCAGGCGATCGCGGCCCAGGCCCAGGGGTTTGTGTACCTGGTCAGCGTTACCGGGGTAACGGGCGTTCGCAGCGAGCTGCAAAGCCGGGTTAAGGACCTGATCGATGGCCTCAAGCAAACCACCGACAAACCCGTAGGAGTGGGCTTTGGGGTGTCTGACCCCGACCAGGCCCAACAGCTCAAGGCCTGGGGAGCCGATGGGGTGATTGTCGGCAGCGCCTTTGTCAAGCGGCTAGCTGGGGATGACCCCCAGACGGCCCTGCACACCATTGGCGACTTTTGCCAGAGCCTGAAAGCCGCTCTCAGGGCCTGATCTCTGAACTGATCACCGATCAGACCAAGCGCCACTGCTGACCGTAGATCGGGCTGAGGTAGGTGTCTACGGCTTCGGGGGGCTGGGGGCGACCAAACAGGTAGCCCTGCATATCGACACAGCCCAGCTCGTGGAGGGCCTGCATTTGCTCGGGGATCTCAACCCCTTCGGCCACTACGCCCAGGGCAAGCCCCCGGGCCATGGCAATAATGGCATTGACCATGGCCTGATCGACCGAGCTGTAGGGCAGATCTTTCACAAAGGCCTGGTCGATTTTGATGCCATCTAAGGGAAACTGCTTCAGGTGACTGAGGCAGGAGTAGCCAGTGCCAAAGTCATCCATCGATATTTTTACCCCCAAATGGCGCAATTCCTGGAGGCGAGCAATGGAAGCAGCCAGGTCAGCCATGGCGGCGGTTTCGGTAATTTCTAGCTCTAGATGGGTGGCTGGAAACCCGGTGTCGGCTAATACCTTAGCCACCACATTGACCAGATTGGGGTGCTGCAGCTGCCGTGCCGACAGGTTAACCGCCAGCTTGACCAGGGGCAGGCTGGCTCGGTGCCAGGCCATCACTTGAATACAGGCAGTCTGCAACACCCACTCGCCAATGGCCACAATCAGCCCGTTTTCTTCAGCCAGGGGAATAAATTGGCTGGGGGCCACCAGCCCCAGCAGGGGATGCTGCCACCGCAGGAGGGCCTCCATTTGCACCACCGCTCCGGTAGCCACGTTAATCTGGGGCTGATAGTGCAAGATAAATTCGTCGCGCTCCAGGGCGTGGTGCAGATAGTTCTCGAGCTTCAGCCGCTGGGCCGCCTCTGTCCCGAGCCTTTGGGTGTAGAACTGGTAATTGTTGCGGCCCTGTTGTTTGGCCCGATACATAGCGGCATCTGCGTTTTGCAGCAGGGTGGTCATATCTTGGCCATCTTCTGGAAAGATGGCGATGCCAATGCTAGCGGTGACGTGCAGTTCATGGTTTTGCAGCAAAAAGGGCGGGGTCAGCTGGTCGGCAATGCGCCGGGCAATTTTGGCGGCATCATTGGGGCTGGTCAGGGTAGGTAAGATCAGGGTAAACTCGTCGCCGCCCCAGCGGGCAATGATATCCTCGGCCCTGAGGGCGGCACTCAGGCGCTGGGTCACCTGTTGTAGCAGCTGGTCGCCGACGGCGTGACTGAGGGTGTCGTTGATGGTTTTAAAGTTGTCCAGGTCTAGGAAAATCACCCCTAGCCGCTGCTGAGCGTCCTGGGTGCGGGCGATCGCCTGGGGCAGATGCTGGTCAAAAAAAGCCCGGTTGGGCAGCCCGGTGAGGGTGTCGTGGTACACCTGATGCACCATCTGGGCCTCGGTGGCCTGGCGCTTGAGTGCGCCCCCGAGACTTGCCGCCACCGCCACCAAAATCGACTCATCGCTGGGGGTCCACTCCCACTCCCGCTGGCAGGCATCAAAGCCGATGTAGCCCCACAGGTCGCTATCGATAAAAATAGGCACCATCAAAATTGACAAAATGTTATCTTTTCGCAGCAGTATCTGCTCCCCAGGGGGGAGGTGGCGGGTTAGGGAATAGATCGACTGGCCCTGCTGAAAGGCGGTGCACCAACGCTCTAGGCCCAGGTCACCATAGGCCTGGTCCTGCCAGTGGGGTTGGGTAATGGTGGGCACAATGCCGGGGGCCGTCCATTCATAGCCCATGGTCATGGCCGGAGCTCTACTGATGGATTGGGGATGGTGGGCATAGACGTAGGCGCGGTCGGCAGTGGCGGCCTGTCCCAGCAGTGCCAGCGCCTGGGGAATGGCCTCGTGCAGGTTGGGGGTGGTGAGTAGGCATTGGCTGGCCTGGGCCACACCCTGCAAGAGGCGATCGCGGCGGAGGATCGCCGCCTCGCCCCGCTTGCGGGCGGTAATATCTTCGACGGTACCCTCGTAGCCCATGAGCTGGTGGCAATCGCTGTAAATGGCTCGGGCCGACTCCGAAATCCAGATCACGCTGCCGTCTTTGCGGTACACCTCAGATTCAAATCCCAGCACTGATCCGCTGGCCTGAATTAATCTGGCAAATTCCTGACGCCGATTGGGTTGGACATAGAGCTGCTGATCGATGTCAGTCAGGGTTTGAATTAAATCCTCCGCTGAGTCATAGCCGTAGAGCTTGGCCAGCATCGGGTTGACGGTGAGGTATTGCCCCGCTGGGGTGCTCTGAAACATGCCTTCTACGGCATTTTCAAACATGCTGCGATACTTGGCTTCGGCCCGCTTGAGGGACAGCTCGGTGTGGCGACGCTCTAGGGCCAGGGCCAAGTCGGCGGTGACCACCCGCAGCAGATCCACTTCGGCGGCGCTCCAGACCCGCGAGGCCATGCAGTTGCTAAAGCCCATGATCCCCTGGAGCTGGTTTTGAATCATCAGGGGCAGCAGCAACAGCGACTTGACGCTGCTGGGGGAGCTGGCCAGCACCTGGCGCTGGAGGTCAGAGAAATCGGCTTCTACCAGATTGATGACCCGCTGCCGACTCAGCTGGTCATGCCAATCCCTAAAGAGCGGATCCAGCGGCATGATCTGAAAGCGGGGGTCGTCCAGGGTGGACGCAATCCCCTGGGCCGCCCACTCCACCCGCTGGCACAGGGAGAGGGGTTCATGATGGCCCCCCTGGAGCTCGTAGTAGTAGACTCGGCTGGCACCGGAGATCTCGCCTAGGGCCGCAAAAACCTGAGTAATGGCGGGTTCCTGCCAGTCCCATTGCCAGGCGAGCAACTGCCGCTGAATTTCGGCCAGGGTGGCCAGGGCCTGCTCGCGCCGCTTCAGGATCTGCTGATCGGCAATCTGGGTGGTGACATCCTCAACGGTGCACAGCACACCGATTACGGCCCCCCCTGCATCGTGCATGGGTAGGCGGCTACAGTCCAGCCAGCCCTGGTGGCCATCGAGAAAGGTGTGGGGCTCCAGGGCGTGGAGGTCAGCCACGCCCTGGGCCATCACCAGGCGATCGCGGGCGCTGCGATAGGTGGCGTCGTCAGCGATCGCGTAGGGCAACTCATCATCGGTGTGGCCGACGATATCGGCGGGGGCCGCTAGCCCTAGCATCGTGGCAAAGGCTTGGTTACAGCCTAGGTAGCGCCCCTGGCGGTCTTTCCAAAAGATCGGCTGAGGAATGCTGTCCAGCACGAGCTCCAGTAAATCTTCCCGCGCTTTCAGGGCTTGCTCCACTTGGCGCAGGGCAGCCTCCGACTGCTTTAGGGGGGTAATGTCGGTGACAAAGCCCTCAATACCAGCGATCGCCCCCTGGGCATTGACAATGGGTGCCCCCTTTTCCCAGACCCATTTCACCTCACCGCTGCGGGTCAGCAGGCGGTACTCTACCTCGTAGGACAGACCGTCAACCACGGCCTGGTGAATGGTCGCCAATACCCGAGGCAGATCCTCCGGCTCGGTAATGGTGTTGTAGGAGGCCGGGTGGTCGGGGTTCAGCAAGTCTTCTGGCCGATAGCCCGTCAGGGCGGTGCAGCCAGCGCTGAGATAGCGCATCGACCAACCCAGATCGCCATCGGCTTGAAACACAATGCCCGGCATAGCATCAATCAACCGCTGGGGCGATCGCGCCCTGGGCGACTCGGTGGGGCCCGTGGGGAGATCGCCCCCGGTCTGGCTCAGCAATGCCAGGGTCAGCCAGTACAGCAGCGGCACGGTAGTGCCTGCCAGGGGAACCGGGGGATCGCTCACCCAAGCACCGGAATGCGAAAACTCAGGGTCATGCATAGATTGTCTGCATGGCATGGCGGTTGAGATGGCCCACGACAGTGTTCTCAATATGCCCAAAG
>JAIXUR010000064.1 GCA_027483425.1 Cyanobacteriota bacterium
CGGTAATCTCTAATCCACATTCTGCGCCACCGGCTAATTTTTTTGCTAAAACCCTTATCATAGGTTGGTTAACAAGCCTGAGTAGAGTTCTCCTTATCTGCACCTGTGGAGCAAGGTAGCTGATGCCCAGGCATGCCAACGAGGGTCCAGTTCAGGACATGCTCGTTCGGGATATCACGGTAGCCAGATGGCTAACAACACCGCCCATGGCCCATGGCCAACCACCGCTCAGAGTTCCCTTAGATTCCAGTTAGTGGGTTTACCATGGTGAAACGGTTAACGGCGAACCTACCCCTGGTCGCGATCGCAGGGGTCAGCGCCCTCTCCTTAGGTATGGGGGCGGCTCTGCTGCACACCCGCTCGACGGGGGAAACGCCGAGCGCCATTTTGCCGGGCGTCACCCTAGACAAGTCGCTGGTGCCCCATCTGGGGCGACCCGACCCCCTAGGTGCCAAGGATCCGGTACTGGCCCTGGCCCTCCAGCCCACTGACCAAAACCAGGCGGCGCTAACGGCGGTAGCCCAGGGCCAGTCTTCCCTGAGCCGGAACCGGGCGCGATATTTGTTGGCCTTAGATTTGATCAAGAGCGATCGCGGCGGCAGCGCCATTCCCCTGCTGGAGGGGTTGGAGGCTGAGTACCCGGCCATGGCCCCCTACGTGGCCCTGGCCCTGGTGCAGGCCCAGCGGGCGGCGGGGCAAGCCGCAGCCGCCGAGCAAACCCAGCAGCGCCTGCTGACGGACTACGCCGATGACGGGGCGATCGCGCCGCTGCTCTTTGAGCTGGGCCAGCAGGATCCGGCCTACTGGGATCGACTGGTGAAGCAGTTTCCCGATCATCCCAAGGCGGTGGAGGTGGCCTACCAACGGCTGGCCACAGACCCCCACCGGGCCGATGCCCTGCCCCTGCTGATGGTGATCGCCCACGCAGGGCTGCACCACCCCAATGCCGGGGCCGCCCTGCTGCGGCTCAAAAATGAATTTGGCAACCAGCTTAGCCCCGAAGACTGGCAAACCATTGGCTTTGGCCTGTGGCGCATCGACAGCTACGGCGATGCGGGGGCCGCCTACGCCAAGGCCCCGCCCACCCCCCGCAATCTCTACCGGGCGGCAAGGGGGCTCCAGGTGGGGGGCAAGCGCGATCGGGCGATCGCCCTCTTCTCCCAGCTCGATCAGCAGTTTCCCGACGCGCCTGAAACCGCCACCGGGCTGCTGCGCCTGTCCCAGAGTGTGTCCAACGACGCAGCCCTCGGGGTACTGGATCAGGTCGTCAATCGCTTTCCCGACCGGGCCGGGGAGGCGCTGTTGGCGAAGGCTACTATCCTCGACGAGAGCAACAGTGCCGCCTCGGCCCAGGGCATTCGCGACACCATTCTCAAGACCTACGGTGACTCTGACGCCGCCGCCGAAATTCGCCTACAAAATGCCCTCAATGCCGCCGACCAGGGCGACCTGGCCATGGCCCTGAGCTGGGGTCGCGATGTACTCAAGTACAGCCCCAACAGCTACCTGGCCGCCGATGCGGGGTTTTGGGTGGGCAAGTGGGGTCGCCAGCTGGGCCAGGCCGATGTGGCCCAGAACGCCCTGGAGAGCGTGATTGCCCTTCACCCTGAGTCCTACTACGCCTGGCGAGCGGCGGTGGCGCTGGGGTGGGATGTGGGTGACTTTAAGACGGTGCGATCGCAGACGCCAGCGGTGGCTCAGCCCTCCCAGCGCACCCCCCTCCCGGCGGGCTCTGAGACCCTGCAAGAGCTATACCTGCTGGGCCAAGACCAGCAGGCCTGGGAGCGGTGGCAGTTGGAATATACCAGTCGCCAAGACCCCACGGTGGCCGAACAGTTCACCGACGGGCTGATGCGCCTGGGCGCCAACGACAACATCGACGGCATCTACCAGGTGTCGAGCCTGAGCCTGGTGGATGACCCCGAGGAGATTAAGGCCGTGAAGGCGCTGAAGCAGCGCCCCGACTTCTGGCATGGGGTGTACCCCCTGCCCTACGCCGATTTAATTACCACCTGGGCAGCGGAGCGGCGGCTGAACCCGCTGCTGGTGGCGGCGCTGGTGCGCCAAGAGTCACGCTTTGAGTCCAAAATTCGCTCTGGGGTGGGGGCCGCTGGCCTGATGCAGGTGATGCCCTCCACCGCCGAGTGGATCAAGGGCAAAGCTGGCCTGGAGAACTACGACCTCAACAACCCCACCGACAACGTCAAGCTGGGCACCTGGTACCTCGACTACACCCACTCGGAGTACGACGACCACTCGCTGTTTGCGGTGGCCAGCTACAACGCCGGGCCCGGCAATGTGGCGAAGTGGATTGATCGGGGTGGCTACGTAGATGCCGACGACTTTGCCGAGAAGATTCCCTTCCCCGAGACCAAGGGCTATGTGCGATCGGTGTTTGGGGGCTACTGGAACTACCTGCGACTCTACGACCCGGCGATCGCAGCGCAGGTGGAAGCTCTGCAAAAAAACTATCGAGGCATCAAAGACTAGGCCCATTACTCTGGCGTGCATGGTAACGATGGTGA
The DNA here is from genome assembly GCA_027483425.1 of Cyanobacteriota bacterium. Taxonomy (GTDB): domain Bacteria; phylum Cyanobacteriota; class Cyanobacteriia; order Phormidesmidales; family Phormidesmidaceae; genus Nodosilinea. The sequence goes on from JAIXUR010000064.1 coordinate 2,526, forward strand.
CACCTCGGTGGGGGAGGGCCTCAGGCTGGGCGATGGCCATCAGCCTGCTCAGTACCTGGCTGCCAATCTTGCGGCCCATGCCTGCTGGGGCCGCCCTGTGTCCGGCTCAGCTGGCTACCCAGCTGGATGCGGCCCTGAACCAGGCTCCCCTAGATCGGGCCTACACGGGGATGGTGTTGCAAACCCAGGGGCCAACTCGCCGCACCCTCTATAGCCATAACGGCGATCGCCTCTTTACCCCGGCCTCCAATGCCAAGCTGCTGACCACCGCCGCCGCCCTGCATCGGCTGGGGAGTGGCTATCGTCTGCGCACGTCGGTATACAGCACCCCTGGCCCTGGGGGAAGTACGGTGCTGCGGGTGGTGGGCCGGGGGGATCCGAGTTTCACCACGGCCCAGGTAGAGGCCCTGGCCCAACAGGTGACCCAGGCGGGGGTGAGGCAGGTCAGCCGCCTGATTCTGGACGATTCCTATTTTCCAGGATTTGCCACCAACCCCACCTGGGAGTGGGAAGACGCTCAGTTTGCCTACGCCGCCCCGGTCAACAGCCTGATTTTGAACCGCAATGCCGTGGCGGTGCAGATTGCCCCGGCCCCGGTGGGCCGCCCGCTGAGTCTGGTGTGGCCCCAGGCGCTGCCCGCGGGCCCGCTGCCAGTGGTGAATGACTCCACTACCGTCGCCGCCGGGGCCGCCACGGCCTCCCTGGCCCTGTGGCGCCGGGGCGATGACCCGACGGTGCGGGTGACCGGGCAAATGGCCCAGGGGGAACCGGCCCAAACCATTGACCTGGCAGTGTTAAACCCGGCCCAGCAGTTTGCGGCGGCCATGGAGCAGGCGCTGCAGCGGCGATCGGTGCCGGTGGGGCAAACAGTGGTGACTCAAACGTCGGCCCCCTTGGCCGGGCCAGAACTGGCGGTCGTAGAGTCGCCCCCGGTGGGAGACCTGCTGATTTTGGCCAACCGAGACAGCGACAACCTCTACGCCGAGGCGTTGTTCAAGACCCTGGGGGTGACCGCTGGGGGCCCCGTCACGGAGGCCAGCCAGGCAGGGGGGGAGGCGGTCAAGGCGGCCCTGGCCGAGCTGGGGGTGACGACCCAGGGGTTGCGGTTGGCGGATGGGTCGGGGCTGTCGCGTCATAACCTCGTGTCCCCAGCGGCCTTGGTCGACACCCTCCAGGTGATGGCGGATCATCCCGAGGCCGGGGTATTTCGGGAGTCGCTGGCGATCGCCGGGGTCAGCGGTACCCTGACCAATCGGCTGCGGGGCACGGTGTTGGCGGGGCGCTTGCAGGGCAAGTCGGGGGCGTTGACGGGGAATGTGGCGCTGTCGGGCTATGTGCAGCCGCCGAACTATGAGCCGCTGGTGTTTAGCCTGATAATTAACCACTCGGATCAGCCAGCGGGGGACCTGCGGCAGCAGATCGATGCCCTGCTGTTGCTAATCGCCCAGTTGGCGGAGGGCTGCTAACGGTTCAATCCTCTATACTCGTATACTCGTTTAATTCCAGCAGCGATTGAGCGATCGCGGGAGGTACCGGTATGGTGACGGCGAACGAGACAACGACTACGAGGGAACCGGCCTGCCCCCCGATGTCCGCCCCCTCCACCTTTCAGCAACTCCAGGCCCATCTGCGCGATCGCTGGCGTTCGACCGACGAGTTCGACACCCAGGAGCGCCATATTTTAGTGGTGCCCTCCCTCAGCCTGGACCAGGAGGAGCTGCAAAAAATTGAGGGGGTCACCCATTACGAAGAGCGACTGCTGTTTTCGCTGATTCGGCTGCGCAACCCCAATACCCGCCTGGTGTACGTCACCTCCCAGCCGCTGCACCCCAGCATTGTCGACTACTACCTGGAGCTGTTGCCGGGCATTCCCAGCTCCCACGCCCGGGAGCGGCTGACCCTGTTTGCCGCCTACGATGGCTCCCGCAAGCCCCTCAGCCAAAAGCTCCTCGAGCGGCCCCGGTTGCTTGAGCGCCTGCGCAAGGCCCTCGACCCCCAACGGGCCTACATGACCTGCTACAACTCGACCCCCTGGGAGCGAGACTTATCCCTCGCCCTGGGCTTGCCCCTGCTGGCCCTTGACCCAGACCTGCTGCACTGGGGAACAAAAAGCGGCAGTCGCGAGATTTTTAGGCGTTGTGGCATTCCTCACCCCCTGGGCAGCGAGCTGGTGTTTGAGCCGGCTGATCTGGCCACTGCCGTCGCCACCGTCTGGGAGCAAGACCCCAACCTCGGGCGCATGGTGATTAAGCTCAACGAGGGCTTTTCGGGGGAGGGCAACGCCCTGCTCGACCTGCGACGGTTAGCGGCGGTTGCCCCAGGCACCGCAGGCCATGGCGATCGCGTCCGTGCCATTGCCGCCGCCTTCTCGACCCTCAGTTTTCAGTGCCAGACCGAAACCTGGCCCCACTTTGCCACCAAAATTTCGGTACTGGGGGCGATCGCCGAAGCGTTCATTGAGGGCGATCGCAAAGAATCCCCCAGTGTCCAGGGCCAGATTACCCCCCTGGGTGCAGTCGAAATTCTCTCCACCCACGACCAAGAACTGGGCGGCCCCGACGGCCAAATTTTTCTCGGCTGCTCCTTTCCCGCCCGGCCCGACTACCGCCTCGAGATCCAAGCCATGGGTCAGCGCATCGGCGAAGAGCTGGCCCGCCAGGGAGCCCTAGAGCGCTACGGCGTCGACTTTATTGCCGTGGCCAAAGGTGATCCTGAGTCCCCCGAGTGGGATTTGCAGGCGATCGAAATCAACCTGCGCAAAGGCGGCACCACCCATCCCCTGATGGCCATGAAAATGCTCACCGAGGGGCACTTTCACCCCACCGACGGGTTGTTCTACACCAAGCAAGAGCAGATCCGCTACTACCGCGCCTCCGACAACCTGCAAAAGCCCCACTACCGGGGTCTGCTGCCCAGCGACCTGATGGATATCATCGTCACCCGGCGGCTGCACTTCAACTCGATCAGCGGCGTCGGGGCCGCCTTTCACCTGATGGGCAGCCTGTCGGAATACGGCAAAGTCGGCCTGACCTGCATCGGCACTAGCCCCGACCACGCCCGCGAAATCTACGACCAGGTAGTCACCGCACTGGATGAATCCACGGGCGGCTAGGCCTGCGTTACGCAGGCCTAGCCGCCCTAAGGGGTTTAGAGTTATCCTTCGCCCACGATCGCCCGCATGCCTTCCAAGGTCGCCGGAATGCTGCGCGGATCCATAAACATCACCTTGCTGCTATCGCTGCTGCCGATCTTCAGCCCCATTTCCATATAGTGCTGGGCGATGAGAAACTGTAGCGCCTCTCGGGTACCGGGGTCGGCGGCCAGGGTTTTGGCGATCACCTGCATCGCCTCGGCCGTGCCCTGGGCCTGGAGCAGTTGCTCCTGACGGAGAGCCTGGGCCCGCAGCACAATCGACTTTTGTTCGGCCTCGGCATCTAACAGCGCCGCTTTTTGGCGAGCTTCGGCATCCAACACCGACGACTCAGCCCGGCCCTTGGCCGAGTTGACCGCCGATTCTCGCTCCCCTTCGGAGGTTAGCACCGCCGCCCGTTTTTTGCGCTCGGCGGCCATTTGCAATTCCATGGAATCTTGCACCGCCTTGGAGGGCACAATGTCGCGCAGTTCCACCCGGGTCACCTTCACCCCCCAGGGATCGGTGGAAATATCCAGCTCTCGCAGCAGCAGTTCGTTAATTTCAGAGCGGGCCGTAAAGGTTTGATCCAGCTCAAGCTGGCCCATTTCAGAGCGAATTTGGGTCAGCACCAGGTTGACCATCGCCGATTGCAGGTTTTCGACCTTGTAGTAGGCCTTCTCCATATCCACAATGCACCAGTAGACCACGGCATCGACCGTGATCGATACATTGTCCCGGGTAATGCACTGCTGGGGTGGAATATCCAGCACCCGCTCTCGAATGGTTTGCTTAAACACCACCTTGTCGAGAAACGGCACCAAAAAATTGAGGCCAGGAGTAAGTTTCTTACCGTTATATTTACCCAGTGTCTCCACCAGGGCTTCATCACTCTGGTTAATAATTTTGACCGAGCTGGCGGCAATGGAGCCGCCAAAAATCAGCACAATCAGAAAACTAAAAAAGCCGCCCATAGATTTAAATCCTGTAATAGCTTGTGGGGAATGGTGTGCAGAGAGGCATAAGGATACGCTGGTTAAGCCCTCAGAGCGCTTTCGGGCATGACGTACAGGGTATTGCCCTTGCGGCGGATCACCACCACCGGCTGATCGACAGCAATGGTCGTGGTTTCATCCTCGCAGCGGGCCTGCCAGGAGTTGCCTTCGTAGATGACCCGCCCCGTCTGTCCTGGCGGAATGGTGGTTAGGGTTCGGGCCTCGGTGGATGCTTGCAAACTGTAGGGGGTACGCTTGGGCACAAACCGCCGCAGCAGGAAAATAAACAGCAAAGACAGCACCACCCAAGCCACAATCTGGAGATTAAAGGAGGGCACCCCAAGGGCTATAACAGCTACCACAAAAGCGCTGAGGCCCAGGGTAGACTCCACAAAGCCCGTGGGCAAAAACAGTTCCATGAGGCAGAAGATGGCCCCAAGCATGACCCAAAACAAGGGGTAGTTCATAGCAGCCCACAAACAACGTTAAGGCATAGAAGACGGCGAAAAAAGGGCCTAGAGTATGTCATCTCATCAAGCATCCCAACCCAGGATGCTGAAACACGCTTAACCAAAACCCAGAACCCTGATCCATGAAACCCAACCCAGGTTACCCTTCTGAAAGTCTCGCTATCCTCTAGGATTAATCTATCTTCAGGGTCAGGCCTTGTGGGGGCTTGATTACGTTGTTTTAAGAGATTCCCTGGCTTTAGTGTGTGTCTATAACCCCTATGAACCGTGTTGAGCGCCGACCCTATCGCTATAAACCCTACCTGTGGGTGGTAGGCACCGATACCGAAATGCTGCCGGTGGATGAACTGGTGGGCCAGCGTTATCGCGTGGTGTCACCGCGCATTTGGCTCGACACCCAGCCCGACCAGCGGCCCAGTGCCGTCGATACCTTTCCCCCCCAGGCCCTGCCCTACCTGCGGGCGCACCCCCATCGGCTGCATCTGCCAGGCCTCTACGACCTGGTGGAACGCACCGGGGCAGAGCCCATTTTGCTGCTGGAGAATGCGCCTATTCACCCCCAGTCGGGGGAGCTGCTGCCGGAGCTAGGGGCGGGGTTGTTTAGCGCTCCCCCCCTGCGCCAGGCCAACTGGCTGTGGCAACTGTGGCAACTGTGGGAGGTTCTGGGGGATTTAGGTCTGGCTGGGAGCCTGCTGATCCCCGGCAATCTGCGGGTAGACGGCTGGCGGCTACGGCTGCTGGAGCTGGTGCCGGAGGATGAGCCTGCGACCCTGGCGGATTTGGTAGAACTGTGGCGATCGCTGCTGTCGCCCCTGCACCGAGAGGTGTCCGAACCCCTGCGATTGTTGGTCAACCGCTGCGACGCTGGCACCATTGCCCTCGACACTCTCAGCCTCGAGCTCAATCAGATCCTGCTCAGCCAGGCGGCCACCCTGTCCACTCGCCTGACCTTGGCCGGAGCCACCGCCCAGGGGCCGACTCAACCCCGCAACGAAGATGCCTGCTGGCCCCTCGGCCCCCAGCCCGAAGCGGCCCAGGGGTTACAGGTGGCGATGGTGTGCGATGGTGTCGGCGGCCACGATGGTGGCGAGGTCGCTAGCCAACTGGCGGTACAGGCGCTGCAAATTCAGCTCCAGGCACTGCTGGCCGAAACCCAAACCGAGATGGTGCTGCTACCGCCCCAGGTGATCATCCAGCAGATCGAGGCGGTGATTCGCATTGTCAACGAGCTGATTAACTTTCAAAACGACAACCAGGGCCGGGTGGGTCGCCAGCGCATGGGCACCACCCTGGTGCTGGCGGTGGTTGTGCCCCAGCGAGTCCAAACCGACGACGGCTGGGAGCGGGTCAACGAAGTGTATCTGGCCCACGTGGGCGACAGCCGCGCCTACTGGATTACCCCCGACTACTGCCACCCGCTCACCGTCGACGATGACATCGCCGGGCGAGAGGTAATCGCCGGTCGCCAAACCTGGCCCCAGGCCCAGGAACGCAGCGATGCCGGGGCGTTGACCCAGGCCCTGGGCACCCGCAGCGGTGACCACCTCCAGCCCCACATTCAGCGGTTTATTTTTGACGAAACCGGCATTTTGCTGCTGTGCTCCGACGGCCTGAGCGACAACTACCGCATTGAAGATGCCTGGGCCAACTACATCGGCCTGATTATTAAAGACATCGTCACCCTCGACTCGGCGGTGGCCTCGTGGATTGAGCTGGCCAACCAAAAGAATGGCCACGACAATATCGCCGTGGTGCTGATGCAGCACAAGCTCTTCACCCAACCCCAAATCGAAGACGACTTCGAAGCCTCGGCTGGCCCCCGCCCCGAGACGATGTACCCCTCTGGAGCCACCCTCTACGGCGAAAGCCTGCCCCAGGAAGAGGAAGCCGATGCCCCAGTAGAACCGGCCCCGCCCCACGGCATACCCCGCTGGATCCTGGCGGTGTCGGGCTCGGCCCTGCTGCTGGCCCTGCTGGGCTGGTGGCTGGTGGCGCGATCGCCAGAACCACCGGAGCCGCCGTCGGGGTCGCCGCCGGAATTGGCACCTTAGTCGAGTGGATGGATAGGGGCAGACCTATATGTCTGCCCGATATCAGGTAGGTAGGGGCAGACCTATGTGTCTGCCCTGTATCAGGTAGGTAGGTGGGTAGGGGCAGACCTATGTGTCTGCCCTGCATCGGGTAGGTAGGTGTGATGATGGGGATTTTGACGGATACCTTGAACAA
>JAIXUR010000623.1 GCA_027483425.1 Cyanobacteriota bacterium
CGCTGCGATCGCGCCAGTAGCCCTGGGGGCAGCGCCGTCCTGAGCACCTGAATCAGCGGCACCTGGTAATGGTTCGCGATCCGCTGCAGCAATGCCCAGTAGGGAGGAGCAAAAAATCGCTGCTCCACAATGCCTTCTACCGCCCGAATTTGATCGGGTAACAAGTTAGGGGGGGCTGTGGAAAGCGAAAGCGCGATCGCGCCAATACTTTGGTGGCGAAAGGGCACCGTTAAGATATCACCCACCTGCACCTTTAGATGGGCCGGTACGGCATAGGTATATTCTGCGGGCTGGCCGCCATAGTCCACCAAAACGTTGACCCACAGGGGCTGGGTTGTTATTTCGCCAAGGCCCACGCTGCTCATACCCTCTACATTACCTATGCCAGTGTAAAAGGTTGTTGAAAAAGCTGGGAGCCACTTCAGCGGTTTCTAGGCCCCTTCGCACCGGAGTTTTCCACAGACTATAGCCTGTGGAAAACTCCCCTCTGCCTGTGGAAAACAGAATCTCAGGGGCATAAAAGAAAAAATCCAGATCGCGCCGACAGGCCTACAGCAATCCACCCCGATCCAGAGTGCCAGTCTTCATCTCTAAGCGGCGATCAATGGCGAGGCAAAGGGTATGAGGATAGCAAAAAAATCCCCAAGATTGCTCTTAAATTTTCGGTTCATTTTTCAAATGGGCTGTTACACTACGCAAGATGCCAAAGAAATGTTACATTGCCTTGGAATTCACCAAAAAATCCGTATTGTGGATTCACAAAATAAGTCCGTGATTCAGTTCTGGGATCAAGCGTTTTGTTGGGCGGTTGCCATCCGCAGGGCAACTCGATATACATGCCTGAGATCTGCATGCTTCGACCTGTAGGTATATAGTTTCACCTCCCCCATGACTACTACATATAACTCCGACAGAGATAGTTCTATTGCCTGGGCCGACGAATCGATCGATGGCTTCGACACCGACTTGAATCGAGTGGTGGAAAAAGTCTCCGCCGCTGATAGTCAAATCGTCCCCGATCTAACGGCCTGGGATGAAGATCGCGAGGTCTTGGCTAAGTTTTCTCAGTCAGAGTCCATGTCAGAGATCGGGCTCTCGGGCTACAGTAAAACCCTGACGGACGATGCGGTGGGTGCCTTCTTTAAAGAGATGGCCCGTTATCCCCTGCTCAAACCCAGTGAAGAAATTGAGCTGGCGCGGCAGGTGCGGTTCCTTTCTAAGGTCGAAGCCGCCAGCGAAAAACTGGAGAAAGAGCTGGGGCGCAAACCCACCCGAGCAGAGCTGGTCGAAAAAATGAAGCTCGACGAAGCGGACTTTACCCAAAAGCTCCATGAAGGGCGCACGGCTAAGCGCCGCATGATTCGATCTAACCTGCGGCTAGTGGTGTCGATCGCCAAGCGCTATTTAAATCGTGGGGTTCCTTTTCTCGATTTAATCCAGGAGGGAGCACTGGGTCTCAACCGCGCCACCGAAAAATTTGATCCCGACAAGGGCTACAAGTTTTCGACCTACGCCTACTGGTGGATTCGCCAGGGCATTACTCGCACCATTGCGAACGATGCCCGCACCATTCGACTGCCGATCCACATTGTGGAAAAGTTAAACAAGCTGAAGAAAGCCCACCGCGATCTGCGGCGCGATTTACAGCGTAACCCCACCGAGCAAGAGCTGGCCGATGCCCTCGATGTCACCGTCGATCAGTTGAGAAGTTTACAGCAGGTACGGCGGCGATCGCTCTCCCTCAATCACCGCGTCGGCAAAGGCGAAGACACCGAACTGATGGAGCTACTGGAAGACAGCAGCACCCAGACGCCGGAGTCTAAAATCAGCGAAAACATGATGCGCCAGGAAATCACCAGCGTGCTGTCGGAGGTGCTGACCGAGCGGGAAAAAGACATTATCACCCTGCGCTACGGCTTAGCTACGGGCGAAACCCACACCCTCGAAGAAGTCGGCGGCATCTTTAATCTGTCGCGGGAGCGGGTGCGGCAAATTCAAACCAAGGCCATGCGCAAGCTGCGGCGTCCCCAGGTGGCGACCCGGTTGAAGGGATGGCTCAAGTAGGCGGCATGGATGCCATTCACCTCACCAATATTCGCGCCTACGGCTATACCGGAGCCCTGCCCGCAGAAAACGTTCTGGGCCAGTGGTTTCAAGTCGATATCACCCTGTATTTAGATCTGGCTGAGGCGGCGGAGAGCGATCGCCTGGCCGACACCCACGACTATTGCACGGTCATCCAGGGCACCCAGCGCATTATTCGGACCGAGACCTTTGTGCTGATCGAGCGGCTGGCGGGCGCGATCGCCACCTCGACCCTCGCCGCTGACCCCCGCCTGGAGCGAGTAACGGTCAAGGTCACCAAACTGACCCCGCCCATCCCCGACTTCACCGGCCAGGTGGCGGTAGAGATTACCCGCGATAGAATCCAGTAGCTAGGATCATTCCATTCACGCTTGGGTGGGCCGCGCCCGCCGCCGGGAACTATGACCTCTTCTGCCCCTAACCCGCGACTTGAGCGCCTGCCCACCTGGCTGCGCCGCCCCCTTGGCAACGCCAGCGAGATGTCGACGGTGCAGCGCCTGGTGAAAGAACGGCAGATCCACACCATTTGCGAAGAGGGTCGCTGCCCCAACCGAGGCGAATGCTACGCCAACCGCACCGCGACCTTTTTGCTGATGGGGTCGGTCTGTACCCGAGCCTGCGCCTTTTGCCAGGTCGACAAGGGCCACGCGCCCATGACCCTCGACCCCCACGAACCCGAGCAGGTGGCCGAGTCGGTGCGGATCTTGGGCCTGCGCTACGTGGTGCTGACCTCGGTGGCCAGGGACGATTTACCCGACCACGGCGCGGGCTGGTTCGTCCAGGTCATGGGCACCATTCGCCAGCGCAATCCCCAGACGGCCATCGAAGTGCTGACCCCCGACTTTTGGGGCGGCCCCTCGCGGGAGGCCGGGCAGGCCGAGCGGGTGCAAACGGTGGTAGCCGCCAACCCCGCCTGCTATAACCACAACCTAGAAACCGTGCGGCGACTGCAAGACCCCGTGCGCCGGGGGGCCAAGTACGATCGCTCCCTCCGGGTGTTAGCCCTGGTGAAACAGGCCAACCCCGCTATCCCCACCAAATCTGGCCTGATGGTGGGCCATGGGGAAACGGAGGCGGAACTGATTGAGGCGATGACCGATTTGCGGGCGGTGGGGTGCGATCGCATTACCCTGGGTCAATACCTGCGCCCCTCCCTCGACCACCGCCCGGTAGAGCGCTATTGGCCCCCCGCCGACTTTGATCGGTTGGCCGATCGGGCCCGCGAGCTGGGCTTTGAGCATGTGCGATCGGGGCCCCTGGTGCGCAGCTCGTACCACGCCGGGGAAGCCCCGTGAGCCCGGCCACCTGGCGGCTGATTCCCCTCCTGGAAGCGCCCGGTACCCTCCACATGGCCCTGGATGCCTGGCTGCTCGACCAGCACCAGCACCATGGCCACCCCCCCACGCTCCGGTTCTACACCTGGGCCCCCGCCGCGATCTCCCTGGGGGTGAGCCAGCGCCGCCAGGTGCCCGATCATTGGCACAACCTAATCTGGCAGGGGCAGCCGGTGGATCTGGTGCAGCGACCCACGGGCGGCCGGGGGGTCCTGCATCAGGGCGATCTAACCTACGCGGTTGTGATGTCCCAGGGGCCGGGCGAGGTCGGAACGAATTCCCTGGCCAGTCGCCACCAGGTCTACCGCACCCTCTGTCAGTTCCTGATCGAGGGTTGGCAAACCCTGGGCGTGCCGTTGGACTTTGGGCAGCCCAGCCGAGACTACGGGCGATCGCCCAACTGCTTTGCCCTGGCCACCAGTGCCGACCTCGTCGATGCCCAGGGGCATAAGGTGATCGGCAGTGCCCAGCTCCGGCGCGGCCCCTACCTGTTGCAGCACGGGTCCCTGGGGCTTGCCCCCGACGCCGACCTGTGGCAACAGGTGTTTCAAACGCCCGCCCCGCCCCCCACCCAGGCCCAGGCCGCCATGGTCAACGGTGTCACGGTGGCGCAGGTGATCGCCGCCCTCACCCAGGCCGCCCAGGATTGTTTTAATTGCCTCCTCCTACCCCAGCCCCTCACCCCAGCAGAGTGGCTGGCCGTGAAGGCCTGGGCTCAACGCCATGGTCGCAACGACGATGGCGCTGGTGTCCACGGATCAACCGTTTCATCGCCAAGGCGGGCAGGCTAAGGACCGTGGATTAAATAACTTGTGACGGTTGGATTCTCTGCGAGGGCGAACAACCGTTCGCCCCTACCCAAGAATTTCATCTTAATAAATCAACATTCCTAAGGGGATTTGTTGCAGCGTCTACTAATGTTGCCCTTGTTTACAAAACTCCGTGGATCTCCGGAAGCGGGTCAGGTATAGCTGTATTTGATCACGGTACCTACCCAACCCATGCCCACCCATGCTGAAGCTTGACAATTTGCAACTAGGCCAGAAATTCACCC
>JAIXUR010000124.1 GCA_027483425.1 Cyanobacteriota bacterium
CCAGGGTGGCCCGGTCGCCGGCCAGTTCCACGGCGGCTAGACCGTCGGCAGACCGTCCTGTCACCGTGGAACTGGCCGCCGTGGTGGCGGAACCAGGGGCAAAGGTAAAGGGGATTGGTGCAGCGCTTAAAGCCGTCTGCAATGAGGGATTAACGGGGATAACAGCCTCGGCCCTGGCTCGGGCCCGGCGGGTTTCGGCGATCGCCTGGTTGGCCTGGTATTCTGCCACCTTGGCCTGGGCTTGGGCGTACTGGGAGCTATCCTTTGGCACCCGCCCGAGGGGGACGATCGCCTGTCCCCAGAGAACCACCACCTGCTGCCACTCAGCCTGGGTTTGGGCCGTTTGGGCCGCCACCGCCGCCTGCCAGCCCAGCGCCTTACCCTGCTGCCAGAGCGAACTAGACAAGCCGTCGGGGGTGGAGTTTGGAGTAGTGCCTGAGGCCGCGTCTGAGGCGGCAGCGAGGTCTGGGTCTGGATCAGGGGGTTGGCCCAGGTAGGCGGCCATGATGACGGCGATCGCGATCGCGCCCACGCCCCCAATACTCCAGGTCAAGGGAGACTTCGCCAGATTCTGCACCATAGGGGCCTCGCACCGCTGTAGGGTATACCCTCAGTTTTTCAGCGGTGCTGGGGCCTAAACCGGGCAATTTTAGACCAGAATCTCAGAAATTCAAGGTTCAGTCCTGCCTCCCGACTCCTGCCTCCTGACTCCCGTCTCCCGTCTCCTGACTCCTGACTCCTGACTCCTGACTCCTGACTCCTGCCTCCTGCCTCCTGCCTCCTGCCTCCCGACTCCTGTCCCTAGGTCAAACAAGTCATATCCCCAGTCTTTTGGCTAAACAGCAGATTTTCCCGATAGTCAACGGGGCAATCGATCACCGCCGGCACGTCGTCTTCTAAGGCGGCTTTTAGGGTGGGGATAAAGTCTTCGGTCGACTCAATTCGGTAGCCCTTCAGACCCATGGCCTCCGCCAGCTTGACAAAGTCGGGGTTGGTAAAGTGGATGTAGGTTGACTCCCCGTAGTAGTTCATCTGCTTCCACTCGATCAGCCCGTAGCCGCCGTCGTTAAAGATGATGGTTACGAAGGGAGTGCCCACCCGCAGGGCGGTTTCTAGCTCCTGGCAGTTCATCATAAAGCCGCCGTCGCCGGTTACCGCCACCACCTTGCGGTTGGGGCTCACCAGCTTAGCCGCCAGGGCTCCTGGCAGGGCAATGCCCATGGCCGCAAAGCCGTTAGAAATCAGACAGGTGTTGGGGCGCAGGCAGTGGTAGTTGCGGGCCATCCACATTTTGTGGGCACCCACGTCAGAGATCACAATGTCTTCGGGGCCAAGCACCTGGCGCAGGTCATAGATCAGCTTTTGGGGCTTAATCGGGAAGCCGTAGTCGTCGGCGTACTGCTCGTAGTCGGCCCGGATCTCGTCGCGCACTTTGATAATGATCGACTCGGGACGGCCCTGGCGCTTCACCCGCTTGAGAATTTCCTCCAGCGAGTCAGAGATATCGCCGATCACCTCCACATTGGGAATGTAGCTGCTGTCGATCTCGGCCTGGGTCAGGTTGATGTGCAGAATGGGCAGCTTGCCGTCGGGGTTCCATTTTTTGGGCGAATATTCCACCAGGTCGTAGCCCACGGCGATGATCAGATCGGTTTGATCCATCGCGCAGCTAATGAAGTCGCGCTGCTGCAAGCCCAGGGACCACAGCGCCAGGGGGTGGGTGTAGGGAATCACTCCTTTGCCCATAAACGTGTTGGCCACCGGAATATTGAGCTGGGTGGCAAACTCGGTGAGGGCTTCGCTGGCCCGGGCGCGAATGGCCCCGTTGCCGACCAAAATCATTGGGTTGGTGGCTTGGGAAATGGCCACCGCGGCCTGCTGAATGCTTTGCAGCGAAGCGTAGGTTTTCTCCTGGCTATCTTTGCGCAGGGGGCTGCCGACAACATCCATGTCAGCGATGTTTTCGGGCAGGTCAATGTGCACCGCGCCGGGCTTTTCGCTCTGGGCCAGCTTAAAGGCTTTGCGCACAATTTCGGGGGTGTTGCTGGGGCGCACCACCTGGGCGTTCCACTTGGTAACCGGAGCAAACATGGCGACCAGGTCGAGGTACTGGTGCGACTCAATGTGCATGCGATCGGTCCCCACCTGGCCAGTAATGGCGACCAGCGGGGCGCGATCGAGGGTGGCGTCGGCCACGCCGGTCATCAGGTTGGTGGCCCCAGGGCCCAGGGTCGAGAGGCAAACCCCGGCTTTGCCGGTCAGCCGCCCGTAGACGTCGGCCATAAAGGCGGCCCCCTGCTCATGACGGGTGGTAATGAACTGAATCGACGATCGCTTCAGGGCCTGCAACAGCTGCAGGTTTTCTTCTCCCGGCAGGCCAAAAATATATTCGACGCCTTCATTTTCAAGGCACTGGACGAGCAATTCAGCGGTGTTCATGGTGTAGTTTTTGGAAGGTAGTAAGGTCAAGCAAAGCCGTAACTTGAAACTAATGGGGGGAACCCGATGGGCGGTTAGATAGTGAAGATAGGGAAATAGGTCGATCGAGGCCGCCTATTTCACCCAGACAGTTTTCAGGTTGACAAACTCGTGAATGCCCTGGCGGCCGAGCTCACGTCCATAGCCCGATCGCTTGATGCCCCCAAAGGGCAGCCGTGGATCAGACTTAACCAAGCCATTGATAAAGACAGCCCCTGCCTCTAGTTCGGCAATCATGCGATCTTGCTCAGCGGCATCCTGGCTCCAGCCGCTGGCCCCCAGGCCAAAGGGGCTGTCGTTGGCCCGCTCAATCGCTTCATCCAGGCTGGCGACCCGAAACACGAGAGCGACGGGGCCAAAGAACTCTTCCTGGTCCGCAGGGGTGCCGGGGGGGAGGGCGGCCAGAATGGTGGGCGGAAACCAGTTGCCCGACTGCAGTTGGGCGGGCAGTTGCGCCTTGAGGGCGGCCACGTCACCGCCAATCAAGGCGGTGCCCCCCTGGGCCAGGCAGGTGTTGACCTGCTGCTCTAGCTCAGCGGCAATGTCAGGGGTGGCCAGGGGCCCCACGGTAACGCCATCGATCAGTGGATCGCCCACCACCAGAGCAGCGAAGGCGGCGGTCAGCCCCTGCTCAAACCGCTCGGCAATGGCGGCATGGACAATGAACCGCTTGGCGGCAATGCAGGACTGGCCATTGTTGAGCATCCGGGCGGTGGCGGCGGTGGCGATCGCCCGCTCCAGATCGGCGCTGGGCATGACGATAAAGGGATCGCTGCCCCCGAGCTCCAGCACCGTTTTTTTGATCTGGTGACCACAGGCCGCGGCCAGGCTGGCCCCAGCGGGCTCGCTGCCGGTGAGGGTGGCGGCTTTAATGCGATCGTCGGTCACGAGCTGGGCGATGCGATCGCCACCGATCAACAGCGTTTGAAAGGCCCCCGCAGGCAGCCCCGCTTTTTGAAACACTGCCTCAATGGCCAGGGCGCACTGGGGTACGTTCGAGGCATGCTTGAGCAGCCCCACGTTACCCGCCATCAGGGCCGGTGCCGCAAAGCGAAACACCTGCCAAAACGGAAAGTTCCACGGCATGACCGCCAGCACTGGCCCCATGGGCTGATAGCGCACAAAGCTGCGACTGGCATCGGTGGTGGCGGGTTCGTCGGCCAAAAACTCGGCCCCGTGGTCGGCATAGTAGCGACACACTAGGGCACTTTTTTCCACCTCCGCCACTGCGGCGGGGCGGGGCTTACCCATTTCTAGGGTCATGATTTCGGCGTAGGCGGCCTGGTTGTCCTCTAGCACCTGGGCGGCCCGGCGCAGCCAGGTGGCTCGCTGGTCGAAGGAAGTGTGGCGGTAGGTTTTAAAGGTCTGGGCGGCCAGGGCGAGCTTAGACTCGATGGCGGCGTCGCTTAGGGATTCAAAAACCTTAAGAACATGGCCCGTGGCGGGGTTAATACTGGCGATTGGCATGGTTTGACCTCCTGTTGGCCAACTGAGGTCGACGGTCTGGCTTCCGATGGTTCTCGCTGCCACGACTAGCCTAGGCGATCGCGGGTCAGCCCCTAGCCTGGGTCTAAAGCTCGACAACCCTAGGCGACCGGGTGAGTGTTGCGCGCGTGTTAAGCGCATGGTGGGCGCTAATGCTGGGAACAAGTGAAGCTCTGGCCGTCAACCCCTATAACTAGAGACTTATCTAATTGTGCCTTGAAGCACAAAAAGCTACCCCTTCATCCTATTACTTCTGCACAAAACATAGTGTTATGTAACGATGACGAAAATGGCTCAGGGTTACGCCCTTGGAGCCTCTTCTGGGCTGGTTTCTGGGGTACTGACCCGCAGCCAGGGCCAGGGGTTGGCCAGGAGAGCCGTGGCACCATCGTGGCCCTGGGGTTTGGCAAATAGGTAGCCCTGGCCACGGCAGCAGCCCATGGCCCGCAATCGATTCAGCTGATTTTCGGTTTCAATGCCTTCGGCCACCAGATCCATATTCAGCTTCTGGCCCAGGGCAATAATAGTGTGCACAATCTCGCGATCGTCGCCGCTTTGATCCATGCGGCCCACAAAGGACTGATCAATTTTTAGGGTGTCGGTGGGGAAGCGGTGCAGGTAGCTCAAGGACGAATAGCCGGTGCCAAAGTCGTCGATCGCCAGCTTCAGCCCCAGCTGTTTGAGCCGGTGCATCAGGTCAGTAGCCCCGTCCACATCCCGCATGATCATGCTTTCGGTAATTTCAAGCTGCACGCGATCGCCCGCTAGATCCAGATCTTGCAGACAGGCGGCAAACTGGTCGACCAGATCGGCCTGGTGAAACTGGCGGCGTGACAGATTAATGCTCATGGTCAGCGGCTGGTCGGGAAACTGCCGCTGCCAGGTTTTAAGCTGGCTGCAGGCGGTCCGAAAAATCCACTGGCCCAGGTGTACAATCAGCCCGGTTTCTTCGGTGACCTGAATAAACTGCCCCGGCGACACAAACCCCTCCTCGGGGCGATACCACCGCACCAGGGCCTCAAAGCCCGTAATGCGACCGCTCTGCAGGCACACAATGGGCTGGTAATGGAGCAAAAACTCATCGTTTTCAAAGGCGTTGAGCAGGTGGCTCTCCAGCTCTAGGCGGCGCACCGCCTCTTCATGCATGGTGCTGGCAAACACCTCGTAGCGGTATTCGTGCAGTGCCTTAGCGCGATACATAGCCGTATGGGCGTCGCGCAGCAGGTCTTGGGCGGTGGGGGGGTGGTCGCCGTGGGCCATGGCCACCCCCATGCTGCTGGTGACCGAGAGTCGCCGCCGGGCAATGGAAAGGGGCTCCGACAGCTCAGCTTGTAGACGATTCAGCCATTGGTCGACGGTGGACTGGTCATGGGCCGGCAGCAAAAAGGCAAATTCGTCGCCCCCCACCCGAGCCAGCTGAGCCGTAGGCGGCAGGAACTGCCGCAGCCGCTGGCCGATGGTTTGCAGCACGCGATCGCCCACAAGATGGCCAAAGGACTGGTTGATCAGCTTAAAGCGATCGATGTCCAAAAACACAACCGTTACAGCCGCCGGGGGTTTCAGGTGCAACGCTCGCTGCACCTGGAGCAAAAAAATATCGCGCCCCGGCAGCAGGGTGAGCTGATCGTAGCTGCTGCGGTAGAGCGTCTTTTGAACCAGCACCAGGCCCAGGCCGATTAAAAAGGCCGCCACCGGCTCCACCGCCGGTACCCACACCAGCTGGCTTAGGGCCAGGCCGCTGAGCCCCAAAATACCGACGACAAGGGTGCCGCTCAGGGCCAACAGGAGGCTAGGCCGGCGTACCCGCCAGCCCACCACCCCGGCCACGAGGGCCCAACCCATCAGCCAAAGAAACTCTCCAAAAAAAAAAAAAAATCGGTAGAGGGCGGGCTGGCCTGCGATCGCATCCAACATCTGGCTAATGCTCTGGGCATGGACCTCCACCCCTGACATGACAAACCGGGCCGACTGATCGTGGCTAAAGGGGGTAAAAAACTCATCCTTGAGGCTGGGGGCCGTAGACCCAATCAGGACAATCTTGCCTCGCACCCAGTCGGGAGGCACCGCCCCCGCCAGCACCTGGGTGATGGTGAGGCTAGGGGCTGGCGCATAGGGAGTCCGATACCGCATCAAGACCTGGTAGCCCCGGTTGTCGATGTCGGTGTACCCGCCATCGTCTGCCCTCAGGGCCGGAAACTCAGTTTTGCCCAGGCGCAGGAGGTCGTTCTGACGGTCTACCTGAAGGTCTAAATGGGGCTGATCCGCCAGCACCACCCGCAGTGGAAACGAGTAAAAGGGATTGCCCGGAGCCGCGACGTAG
This sequence comes from Cyanobacteriota bacterium, assembly GCA_027483425.1. Taxonomy (GTDB): domain Bacteria; phylum Cyanobacteriota; class Cyanobacteriia; order Phormidesmidales; family Phormidesmidaceae; genus Nodosilinea. The sequence continues at coordinate 6,284 of JAIXUR010000124.1, forward strand.
AGCAGATTGCGGCGCAGTACCCCGTCGGGGTCAATCGCCAAATCGTTAAAGCCCACCTGATCTTGGGGCCAGGCCACCGGAGCCGACACTTCAATGCCGTTGTCCTGGCTACCCACATTAAAAATGCCGATCACATTGGGGGCCTCAAACTGCTGGGCGAGGGCGGCTTGGCCTTCGGTGGTCTGGGGCGTGTTGCGATAGAGGTCTAACCCCACCACCGCCGGGGCGTGGCGCTGGATCTCGGCAATAATATCGGCCACCACCTGATCCGAGAGGGGCCAGCCGTAGACCTCCAGGTCGGCCTCGGTCACTTCTACCAGCAGCAGTCGAGGGTCTGGATTCGCTTGGGCCTGTAACCGAGTCAGCAGATCAAAGCTCGACGTCTCTAGCGCTTCAAACAGTTGCAGTCGCTTGCCCCCAGAGACCAGAGTCAAGGCCAGCAGGCTCGACACCAGCACGGCTCGACTGCCAAAGTTAATAGGTTTCGAAAAACGGGAGGCCCAATGCTGGATCTGCCGTCTAAATGGCCAGGCCCGGAAGTGCACCATGGATTAAATCGAACGGGGTAGACGTGACAATGGCAGGGATTGACTGGTATCGCTGACTCGTATCACCGAATACAGAGATCTACGGGGCCTAGGCGGTGCCATCCGGAAAGCGCTAACCCGCCAATCCTTAATTCGCTGAGGGCTTAATCCGCTAAGGGAAAAACCGCCCCTCAGGATCCCCAATCATAATGTGCCCTGCCAGGGCCCCAGACTTTAAACCAGGGTGTCATAGTGCAGAGGGTTAACCCAGTGGGTGCCGCCCCCCCGCCGCTGTCCCGGAAACTCTTCGCGATCGCCATTGGCCTGACGATGGTCGCTGCCATCGGGCCAGTGAAGCAGTAGCAAACTTAACACACTCACCCCCACCAGTACCGCCATACCGCTGGGCCAGATGAATACTCGAATGAGGGTTGCCTTCATAGCTGGAAAGATGCCTAGAATGGGTGACAGAACTCCTGCCCTGGCTGTCAAGGTTCGCTGACACGACCCTGACAACACCGAGATGCATAGTATGATCCTTCACACTGATGTGGTATTCGATACCTTATTCCCTGGTTTTTCACTGAAGCTTTACGGCCAAATGAAGCCCAGCGCCCCCTCTGAACCTGGGCTTTAACCCAATGGCTACCCTCGACCCTCCCTATGGCTGGAAGCATGGCCCAGCCCAGAGCATTAAAAACTTGTTAAGGGAAAGCCCTCCTTTCCTATTCCCCAGATATGCTTAACGCCAGATACCTCCTAACTGCGTCTCCAGCCCCGTCTGACTCCCTCTGTTGGTGTCACCTAGATGGGCCTGCTACTTTGGCTGCCGGTGGGGACGGTTGTCGGTGGGGACGGCTGCCGGTGGGAGAGGGCTGAGCTTCAACTACCCAAGTCAGCCATAAAAAATGTTATTGCAGATACAAATTGGAAATGATAGGCTGAAAGGCTAGTCGCAAATTTGCGAATAAACCTGAAAAGTTGGCTTTTCTCGCCCTAGTTGTGGAACAAGCACCGTAACTAGGGTGGCTGCTTTTCATTGCCCAAGACCTCTGCTAGTGGCTGGATCTATCCCCAAAGGATCGATCGGGTCAGGGCTGCGGGCGTTGCTTTCAGCACACGCGTAAATGACGTTATTTGGACTGCTCTGGGCTGCATTTCTACCCAACCATCTATTGCCGGTCAATCAACTCACCCCCTTGACGCTGCAGACGGCTAACCCCTATGCAGCGGTTCATTCTCAGCGCCAAAAAGCGGTAGATCTAAGCGCCTCATCTTACTCCCCCCTGCACCAGCAAGCGCTGGCCCACCGTCCGCTCCAGCTGTATCCTCAGCTGACTTGGCCCCAGGCTGCCGCCGTAGATTGGTATCGCTGGGCCACCACCGCCTCCGTGGCCGTGGTGGCCCAAGGTACAGTGGCCCACGTTTCCAGCGCTGTTCCCCAGATCGCCCCAGGCTCCGGTGTCTGTGGGGACTACTCCACTGCGTCTCCCAAGGCGACCCCAGGGGGGTTTACCATCCAGGTCAATAGCGTGGCGATTGGCCAGGTGCCGTCGCGCCCAGCGGCCGATCAAGTGGCCAAGCAACTGCGCCAGGCCGTGCCTATTCTCAAGACGAACCCAGACGGGCTGCTCCCTAGTCTGGGTCGTGACCAGGCCGCTGGCCAAGTGGATGGTAAAACCCTGTTTGTGCTGCCCACCTCGACCCGATCCCAGGGCCATCAACCTAGCCCTCCCGCAGATGCTCAGACCGCGTTGCAGGCGAGCCAGTGGATCAATAACCTGCGCCTTGCCTATGGCGGCTCACCCCTTGACCCCAGCCAGGTGCAGATGGCTGCCTACGGCCTGGGCGAAACCCACCACACCTTTAACGGTACGGCATCCTGGTATGGGCCCTACTTTCACGGGCGACCCACGGCGACCGGTGAAACGTTTAATCAGAACGAGCTGACGGCGGCCCACAAGACCCTGCCCTTTGGCACCTACCTTCAGGTACGCAACCAACTCAATGGCAGAACGGTCGTGGTTCGTATCAACGATCGCGGCCCCTACGTGGGGGAGCGATCGCTAGATTTATCCTACGCAGCGGCCCTGTGCCTGGGGAGCGACCATCGGGGGGTGATTCCCTACCAGGCTACAATTTTAGCTCCAGGGGTGCCCCAAGCCTGGCGGGCCGATGTGGTGGCATCACTGCCTTAGCGCATAAACGGGCCCGGATGGTGGCCCCTAGGCCCGCCATTTGAGCAGCTGGGTTTTGACCGGAGTCACAAATTCGCGGGCGTCGACCTGGCAACGCTGGTACTCTTTTTTGAGCTGGTAGTACCATCGGGCCAGGGTGTCAGAGTCTTTAATCAGCCGCAGCACTGACTCGTGCTTGAGCCCCTCCTGCTGCTTAATCACCACATCCCGGTCTTGGCCCAAAAAGGAGCGAATTAGGGTCGGCAAGATGGGTTTGAGCAGGTTGCCCCAGGGCAGATCCCAGTAGAGCTCGAAGGTGACATCGGTTTGGTCGTCGGTCAGGGGAGTCACGGTGGTTAGATTCACCACTCGGTGCTTGGCGGTGGTGGTTTCTTCGGTACGCACTCCAGGCAGGTAAAAGATGATTTCGTTGTCGGGCACGCCGCCGATCAGCCAGTAGCCGTATCCCATGTTGGCCATGCGGTGCTTGCGCATGGTGAACCCGTAGGTCGATGGGTCAAACCACTTGATTTCGTCATTGAGGGTGGCCCCCCGCCACCACCAGGAGCGGTGCACAAAGGGGGAGTGGGCCGGATCCATTAACCCCACCACGGCATGGTCGGTGTAGCAGGGAAAACGCATGGTGTAGGAGATGACAGGGGCCACGTCATCCCCAAAGCCGGGTACGCGGGGGACGTCAAAGCGGGGGGGCTGGGGTTGGTCGCGATCGGCCATGTAGATCCACAGGTTACCCTGCACCTCTTTGACGGCGTAGTCCTGCACGTCAAAGCGACTCAAATCCATTTGCTGGTCGGCCATGAGCGATGGAATTTCGGTGCACTGACCGTTTTCGTTAAACCGCCAGCCGTGGTAGCAACATTCCACCTCGGTGCCGTCAAAGCGGCCGTAGCTCAGGGGCACCGCTCGGTGGGGGCAAATATCGCGCATAGCAAAGGCCTTGCCCTGGCTGGTACGGCCAAATAAAACTGGCTCGTTCAACAGGGTTTTAGCGACCATCTTGCCCGGCTTCAGCGCGTGGCTGGGCATGGCGTGGTACCAGATATTGCGCAGCAGGTAGATGTCGTTAACGGCAACCACAGGTTTTTAGTTCGTCCCAACGGTAAGGGCACTCAATACTCTAACAGAACTCTAGCAGAGGGATGCCAAGGACGCAGCCTCCGCTAGAGCCAGTTGTGCCACTGTCAAAAGGAGGGCAGAGAAACGCCCTCTAAGCCACCCTGTTCTAGGGCGGGGAGTTCTAACCGCTGGCTGCGGCGGGTGCGCATGGCTAGCCGATAGCTGACGCTTTGGAGCTCAGCCTGGAGCTGACGATTCTCACGCTGAATTTCAGCGACCCGTTGCTTGACCGCCGCCATGCGATCGGCAAACTTCTGCCGATAGACCGTGGGCAGTTCCTGGACAACTTGCTCCAGCATGCGGGTGCGATCGGTCAGTTCCTGCACCGTTTGTCTCAGCTGCAGTACCTCGCTATCGCGCTCTTCGAGCTGCCCTTGGTAAAAGTCAATCTGCTTTTCAACCCCGCGCAGTTGATCCCGTAGAGCGTTCATTTCAGCCTGGTGCTGTTCAGACACCTCAGGGCTAGGTACAAAGCCAGCGTTGCCCTTTACCAGGCGAAATAGCTCCTGGGAAAGCTGCTGCACGAGCTGGTCTCGAATGGCCAACTCAGACTCAAGCCGAGCGATTTCGGCCTGCTGCTCATTGATATCTGTATATGGAGACTGAGTCACCAGACTACTCCTATGTCAACAACTAACCTTATGACCAATGCACCAAAACCGCGCCCTGTCTAACTGCCTCGATTTCCGTCTTGACTCAGTTTAGGAAAAGCTATCCTCTAAGAATTTATGGATAGCAGCATCAATTTAGACAAGTTGCTGATAACTTATACCACCGGTTAACGAAAGTGGCACAGAAAAAATTGGCTAAATTTCTTTAAAAAATGGTGCGTCGGCTACCCCAGGCAGCCAACGCACCATTCACTGTAAACCTTGGGGCTGACTCGTTAGGACTGGCCCTACTCTTCTTCGCTGACGGCCGCAACCGCTACTTCGGGCTCATCGATCGCAGCGGGGAGGGGTTCATCTGATTCTTGCTTGACGGTCAGAAACCGAATTACCTCGTCGCTGAGGCGCATGGCGCGCTCCAGGGGGGCGATCGCGCTGCCGGGGCTGGTGTAGTTCATCTGGATGTAGATGCCTTCGCGGTGGCGGTCGATTTCGTAGGCCAGGCGACGTTTGCCCCGGTGCTGGGTCTCCAAAATGGAAGCCCCCTGATCCTTCAGCATGGTTTGGTATTTGCCAATGGTGGCATCAATGGCCTCGTCATTGAGATCGGGCCGCAAAATGTACATGGTCTCGTACACGTAGTTTTTCATCACAACTCCTTATGGACATAGTGGCCTTTAACAGCCAAAAATAGGCATTAATAAGCATCTAAAGCGTTTATAGCCAGACACTCACCTGTGACCCTAGGCATTGGCGTAAAGACAAGGATCTACAATCATACCAAGAATTAGCAGGTATTATGGCGCAACGGTACGTTAGGGTTCAAGCTCAAACCGGACAACTGCACTACGGGCTGCTCCGCCCCGATCGCACGGTGCAGGTGTTAGATGCGCCACCGTGGCTCCAGGGGCAGCCTACGGCGGTAGAGATTTCTCCTGGAGGGTATTCGCTGTTGGCGCCCTGTGCCCCCTCCAAAGTGGTGGCCGTGGGTAAAAACTACGCTGAGCACGCGGCTGAAATGGGAACCGCCGCTCCCCCAGAGCCACTCCTGTTCATTAAGCCCTCCACCGCCGTGACGGCAGCAGGGGCCCCCATCTACTATCCATCCCAGGCGACTCAGGTCGACTATGAGGGTGAGCTGGCGGTAGTGATTGGCGATCGCTGCGCCCATGTGCCCCTAGAAGAGGCCCGGGCCAAAATCTGGGGCTACACCATCGCCAACGACGTTACTGCCCGCGACTTGCAAAAGCGAGATGGCCAATGGACCCGCGCCAAAGGCTTCGATTCTTTTTGCCCCCTAGGGCCCTGGATCGTGCGAGAACTTGGCCCTGGGGCTAAGCTACAGACCTTTCTCAATGACCAAAAGATCCCGGTGCAATCGGCCCTGGTCGAGGAGATGACCTACAGCCCCGACTACCTGGTGGCCTATATTAGCGAGATCATGACTCTGCTGCCCGGCGATGTCATTCTGACCGGCACCCCGGCGGGCGTCGGCCCCCTCACCGTAGGTGACCAGGTCAGGGTAGAAATTGAAGGAATTGGCGTTTTGGAGAACCCGGTGGCCCTGCGCCCCAGCTAGCGCACCTGCATGTGTACAGCTTCTGAAATCGTTGGAATTTCCGCATACAGGCCCCGGAAGGTCTGTACCAGGGAAAAGCCCACCGACAGCAGCATGCCCAAGAACAGCACATTGGACAGGGTGCTCGACAGCAGTGCCCCAAACAACTGGGGATCGAGCAGGCTGAGAATGAGACCGCACACCGCCAGAATAATGCTAAGCAAAATGGCCTGCATCGTGTTGAAGCGAATGAATCGGCTGATGTTTTCGTTGCGCACCACCAGCAAAATCAGGGCAAAAAACACAATCAGGCCAAAGAAGGGGATGGTGCTTTCGAGGCCACTGTAGACGGCAATCAGCGGAGACAGGGGCAGCAGCAGAAAGCCAAACACCGGAAACTGGCTAATGAGCTGAATGCCGTAGGGCAGGCCAGCGGTAATCGGCAAAATATAGGGGAGGGCGGCTAGAACGCGGTCCAAAAGGGTGGGGTTGGGGGAACTGCTCCAGGTCATGATTCTTCTCCAAACGACGACAGGCTAGAGGCTACCGGGCTATAGCCCTACCATATCGTAAATCCATCCTCTGCTGGAGGCGAGAGTTCTAGGGTTTCAGGGGGCAAGGACAGGGCCTGGGGTGGCTCAATCGGTCAACCCAGGAGGCTAAATTCAGCCCAGTGGGCCTGTCACATCCTCCTCAGGTCAGGGCTCGGCTAGAGAAGGGTTAACCTTGACGATATGCTAGGAGACATCCCAGGGTAAGGATGCCTACCGTTAAGCCCAGGGTGTGCCCACTCGGCCGTTGCCAGGCCTCCAATCCAAAGGCGGGAAGCATCGAAACGGTTATGGACGTGCCTCACCGATGAAGATACTACTAGTTGAGGATGATCTACCTACCCGCGATCTCTTGGTTTTTCACCTGACGGCGGCGCGCTATACCGTGGAGCAGGCCACTGACGGCATTACCGCCCAGGAGTTGGCGACCCTGTGGGACTACGACCTGATCATTTTAGATGTCAAGATTCCTGGGCTCGATGGCCTGAGCCTGTGCCGCTGGCTGCGGGAGCAGGGGATGTCTACTCCCATTTTGATGCTGACGGCCCAGACGGGTGACGCCGCCGTGGTTACCGGTCTAGATGCCGGGGCCGATGACTATGTGACCAAACCCTTTGAGGTCTCCCAGGTGCTGGCCCGCATTCGGGCGCTGCTGCGCCGGGGGGTGCGGGCGGCCACCATTCCGGTTCTGGCCTGGGGGCAGCTGTGCCTTGACCCCACCCTGGCCCAGGTCACCTACGGCGACCAGGTGGTGCCCATGACCCCTAAGGAATATAGCCTGCTGGAGCTGTTTCTGCGCTACCCCCAGCGGGTCTTTAGTCGCAGTACCATTCTGGATCACCTGTGGACTATCGATGACTCCCCCACGGAAGGGGCGGTGACCAACCTCGTCAAGGATCTGCGCAACCGACTGAAGCGCAGCGGCGTGGTTGAAAACGTGATTCAGACAGTGTACGGGCTGGGCTACCGCCTGCGGGATAGCCCAGTCCGAGCCGGGGCAGGACGCCCTGACCCCAACGGCGCTAACGGAGGCTCTGGGCGGTCGCCGTCGCCCGCCGGGGGCGTCTCTGACGCGGCGACCCCAGGCCCCCAGGCGGCAAGCTCCCAGTTAGACGCGATCGCGGCTCGGTTTCAGGCGTCTCTTCAACAGCGGGTGGCGGTGATCGAAGCGGCGGTGCGATCGCTCCAGGCCGGCGAGCTGCCGCTCCAGCAGCGGGCGATCGCCCAGGAGGAAGCCCATCGCCTGGCCGGGGGGCTGGGCACCTTTGGCTACCCAGAGGGATCGGCCCAGGCCCGCCAGATTGAGCACATTTTGGCGGCTGATCAGGGTGCGATCGCAGTCGATCAGCTGTCCCAGTGGCTGTTGGCCCTCAAGCAAACCCTGGCCCTGCCGCCGCCGACCCTGAGTCCAACCGACCCAGACCAGGTTCCTGTCTATCGGGGGGTAGCCCTCGCCCTCGACCCAGGGTTGTTTCACCCCCTACAGACCGATGGAGGCCGACGAGGGTGGCACCTAGAGCTAGCCCCCAGTTTGGATCAGCTCCTGCAAACCCTGGCCCAGGGGGACATTGACGCCGCTATTTTGACCCCTGATCAGGCCGCCCTGGGCGACCAGTTCGCCCCCCTGCGGGAGATTAAACACCGCTACCCCAAGCTACCGGTGCTGGTGCTGACCGACCACGACAGCCTGGAAGAACGGGTGCAGGTGGCTCGACTCCAGGGCGATCGCTATCTGGTCTCCCCCACGACCCCGGGTCAAATCCTAGACACCCTTGATCAGCTCTTGCCCGAGGCCCAAGCGCCCGACGCTCGGGTGATGGTGGTCGATACCGACCCAGTCGCCCGAGCGGCCATGGCCGAGCTGCTCACCCCCTGGGGCTTGCAGGTGATCGACCTGGGTAACCCCAGTCAATTTTGGGAGGTGTTGCGACAAACCGAGCCCGATCTGCTGCTGTTGGCGCTGGAAATGCCCACCTTTAGCGGGATCGATCTATGCCGGGTGGTGCGCCAAGACCCGCAGTTTGGCAACCTGCCGATCCTCATGGTGGCTCCTCACCTGGACACCGTGACCGTGCGCCAGGTGTTTGAAGGGGGCGGCGACGATCTGATTGGCCAACCCATCGTCGGGCCAGAACTGGTCACCCGCGTGCTGAGCCGGATTGAGCGATCGCGACTGCGCCAGCAGATCGAACAAATGCGCTATCGCCAGGCCCTCTACTGGGATCAGGACAATACCACCGACCCCCTGACTCGGGTGGCCAACAGCCTGCACTTCGACAGCTTTTTACAGCAGCAGTGGGAGCGCCATGGCCAAGACCAGGCGTCCCTGGCGTTAATTCTCTGTGCCCCAGATGCCCTGGGACCCTACTACCAGGTCTATGGTCAACCGGCTGGGGATCAGGTGCTCAGACGGATTGCTCGCCTTCTGCACCGCACGATCAACCCCAACATCGATCTGGTAGCCCGCTGCGGCGATGACACCTTTGGCCTCGTGCTGCCCAACACCAATCTAGAGGGAGCCCTCGGGGTGGTAGCTCGTCTGCAGCAGGCGGTTACCGAGATCAAGATTCCTCACCCTAGCGCCGCCACGGGCGATTGCCTCACCCTCAGCTTGGGCCTTGGCAGCACCACCCCGACGCCGACGCTGTCCAGCGACCACCTGCTCAAAATCGCCGATCAAGCCCTCCAATCGGCCAAGCAGCAGGGGGGCAATCGGTTTTGTCTGTATCCCCAGGGGCTGAGTTAGGACTGGCTCGCCATGAAGTTTTCCCTCCGAAATCTGCTGATTGTTCCGTTTTTACTCCAGATCATTGGCATCACGGGGCTGGTGGGCTATTTGTCCTACCGGAGCGGCCAGCGGGCCGTGCAATCGATGGCCAGCCAGCTGATGACAGAGACCAGTCAGCGGGCCGCAGAAAGCCTTAAGGCCTACCTGAAAACCACGCAGGTTATCACCGCCATTAATGCCCATCTTCTGGGGCAGGGGCCGTTTCGCCGTAACGATTTAGCGCCCCTAGAGCAGCACTTTATTCAACAGCTCAGCCTGTTTCCCGAACTGAGTAGCTTGGCCATGGCTAACCCCGCCGGGGCATGGGTGACCGTGACTCGCCTCGAGGATGGCTCCTTGATCCTGCGCCGCCGCAACGTCACCGCTACCAACGGGGCCCTATACCGCTACCGGGCCGATCCTACGGGCCAAAATCTGACCTTAATGGGCCAGCCTGAGTTCGACGTTCACCCCCAACGGGACCCACCCACCGCCCCCTGGTATACCGCAGCCCAAACGACCCCAGAGGGGCTGTGGCAATTGGTGACGTTCCCTGGCCAGGGGGCTGAACCACCGAGGTTGGTGATGGTACGGGTGATGCCGATCTACACGACGGCCGGGCAACTGGCCGGGGTGACTAGCACCGGCATTTTGCTCACTGAGCTGGGCCAGTTTATGCAAACGATGGTATCTGGTCAGCAGCGGCAGATTTTTTTGGTCGAGCCCGATGGCCATTTGGTGGCCACCTCGACGGGCGAGGTGCCCTTGAACCCCCAGGCCAGGGAGGCGGAGGCTGAAGTCACGGGCCAGTCTCAACGCTTGCCCGTCAGTCAGAGCCACGATCCGGTGACCCGAGCCGTCGCCCAGAAGCTGTTGGCGGCCCAGTCAGACCTTAGCCAGATCCAGGCACCGGTCTTCTTGACGCTGCAGGTGGATGGCCAGGGATATTTTGTCGAAGCGACCCCGATCGAGGGAGGTCTCAACTGGATTTTGGTCACGGTCATCCCCACCACAGAGTTCATGGAGACTATCTATGGCAACGTGGCCCGCACCACCCTGCTCTGCGCCCTGGCCCTGATGGGGTCGATTAGCCTGGGTCTGTGGACGGCGGAGTACATTACCAAGCCGATTTTCTCGCTGCAGCGGGCGACCCAGGCCTTTACCGACGGCATGGCCGTGGTGCCCCCCACCCAGCCTAGTCGCATTCAAGAGGTGGAAGCTCTGCGCCAGGGATTTGACCACATGGTGGGGCAGTTGGTGGGGTCGTTTCAAACCCTCAAAGATCGCGAAAACACCCTGGCCACCTTTCTGAATGGGGTACCGGTGGCCCTCAGTGTCCATGACCAAACGGGGCAGGTGTTGTTTCTCAATGCTAAGGGTAAGGAGCTCTTGGTCAACGGCATTACCCAGGCCAATTCTGGGCAATTGGCAGAAGCCTACCGGCTCTATCGAGCCGGCACCGATGAGCTATACCCCACCGAAGACCTACCGGTGGTGCGGGGGCTACGGGGAGAAACCGCCTACACCGACGACATTGAAGTGGAGGTCAGCGATCGCCGCATTCCCCTGGAGGTGCACACCATTCCGGTGTTTAACGGCCTGGGCCAGGTGATGTACTCGATCAACACCTTTCAAGACATTACCGAACGTCGCCAAACCGAGCGCCTGCGGGCCAACTACCAGCAGGAACTGGAACACCAGGTGGCGCAACAAACGGCTTCTTTAGTCACCAGCGAGGCCACCAAGCAGGCCCTGATTAATGCGATTCCTGACCTGCTGATGCGCCTAGGGCGAGATGGCCGCCTGATGGAAATTTACAACCTGGGGGCGGTAGCGTGGGTCGGCGACCTGGCTCGCCTCCAGGAGACTAGCCTGCACGAAAATCTGCCTGCCCCGGTGGCCCAGGAGCGCCAGCACGGTATCGAACAGGCCCTGGCTACCGGTACCATTCAGCGGCAGGAGTATGAAATTTTCCACCAGGGGCAGGTGTTCTACGAAGAGGCGCGGATTATTCCAGTCACCCAGGATGAGGTGCTGGTGGTGGTGCGTGACATTAGCGATCGCTACAAACTAGACCGGATCAAAGACGAGTTTACCTCCATCGTCAGCCATGAGCTGCGCACGCCCCTCACCGCCATTCGCGGCGGGCTGGGCATTTTGGCCTCGGGGGTGCTGGACAACCGCCCCGAGAAGGCCCGGCACCTGCTGCAGATCGCTCTCAACAACACTGAGCGGCTGATTCGCCTGGTCAACGACATTCTCGATTTAGAGCGGTTGGCCTCGGGCCGCATTGAACTGGTGATGGAACCCTGTCAGGTCAGTGACCTGATCACCCTGGCGGTGAATGGTATCGAGGCGATTGCCGAGGCCGCCCAGATTACCCTCCACGTCACCTCTGTTATCGCCACGGTGATGGCCGCGCCCGATGCCATTGTGCAGGCCCTGACCAATCTGCTGGGCAATGCAATTAAATTTTCTAGCCCAGGGAGTAAAATTTGGCTGAGGGCCGAGATCATCCCTGGCCCAGCCCCCGACGCTAATGGCCGCCAGTCTGGCCTGGGGTCGTTGGGGGATAGGCCTCACCTCCGCCTAGCGGTTCAAGATCAAGGCCGAGGCATTCCGGCGGATCGGCTGGACCTGGTGTTTGAGCGCTTTCAGCAGGTGGATGTGTCGGACTCGCGCCAAAAGGGGGGGACGGGGCTAGGGCTGGCCATTTGCAAACGGATTGTTGACCAGCACGGTGGGGAACTCTGGGTAGAGAGCCAGCTCGGCGTTGGCAGTACTTTTTATTTTACGCTTCCCCTTGAGCTGTCCCCTGGGGAGCCATGAGCAGAGGAGCCATGAGCAAGCGCATCTTAGTCATTGATGACGAGGAAGACATTCGTGAAGTGGTCTGTTTGGCGCTGGAGGAGTTTGGCGGCTGGCACACCGACGGGGCGGGGAGCGGCCTAGAGGGCATTCAAAAGGCCCTGGCTGGACCCTGGGATGGCATTTTGCTCGATGTGTCGATGCCCGACATGGACGGGGTGGCGGTGTACGAGCAGTTGCAGGCTAACCCTAGAACCCAAGCCATTCCGGTGATTTTGCTGACCGCCAAGGTACTGCCCGCCGATCGCGATCGCTTTGCCAGCCTGGGGGTCGTTGGGGTCATTGCCAAGCCCTTTGACCCGGTCACGGTATGGCAAAACGTGGCCCAGCTGCTAGGCTGGGCCACGGGAGCGGATCCCTAGAGATGGCTAACGGCCATGGGCTGGGACATCCAGCGCCGTCACCCTCGCCTAGGCGGGGGTGATCATGAGCACCAGCGCTTTTTTGTCTAGGGCCTGCACCTTACCGGCGGTGCCGATGTCCTTCACAATTCTATCGAGCAGCTCTCCAGCCCGATCGCGGTGCTGGTGCTCGCGCCCGCGCAGGCGAACCAAAAACTTCACCGAGTCTCCCTTCGAGAGCCACTCTACGGAGCGCCGGATGCGAAGCTGATAGTCAGACTCACCCACGTTGGGGCGCAGTTTGACCTCTTTCAAAGACGGCTTAGAGGTTTGCTTCTGCCGTTTACTCTGCTGGTACTGAAGCTTGCCGTAGTCCAGAATTTTGGCCACAGGGGCATCTTTGCCGTTAGAGACCACCACGAGGTCAAGTCCTGCATCCTCGGCCAGTTTAAGCGCATCACGAGTTTCCATGAGACCTAGATTTTGGTTCTCATGATCGATTAAGAACACCTGAGGTGAACGAATTTGCCGGTTTACCAGTTGCGTCTTAGAAATAAGTCTTTCCTCTCAAAATTCAACAATGGGTCTGGAATGGCGGGTCTGGAATGGGGATGGGTCATGGCTAGAGCCGAGGCCGCCCCCAACTCTGCGCCAGGTGGGCTGTGATTTGCCCAGACGGTTATTATCCATCAGGATAGTCATAGAATAGCCTAGCTTCTAGGGTGGTGTCGTGTCGAAATATCCGGTCTTAACAAAACGGTAGATGCCTTGCGAAACCTAGGTTTGATGCCGTCACCCTGACCCTAGAGCCAAATCCATACAGGACGCCCCATGGCCACATATTTTGCCACCGTTGCCCGAGGGCTTGAAGCGTTGGCCGCTACAGAACTCGAAACCCTAGGTGCCCACCGGGTAGAACCCGGCTTTTGTGGGGTGGCCTTTGAAGGCGAAACCCCTGACGGGCCGGTCTCGAGCGATCGCGCCCTGCTGTACCGGGTTAACCTCTGGTCGCGGCTGGCCTTTCGGGTGCTGGTGAAACTGGGCGAATGCCCCTGCTACGACGCCGATGACCTCTACCAGGGCATTCAAAGCATTGACTGGCGGCCCTACCTCACCCCCGATCTCACCTTTGCGGTTGACGCCACGGGCAAAAACCTCCGCCTCAACCACACCCACTTCACCGCCTTGCAGGTCAAAAATGCTGTGGTTGACCAGCAGCGCCAGCACTGGGGCGATCGCTCTACCATCGACACCCAGCACCCCGAGGTGCGGATTAATGTCCACATTCAAGATGACACCTGCACTATCAGCCTCGACAGTTCGGGCAGCAGCCTGCATCGGCGCGGCTATCGCCCGGCGGTGGGGGCCGCCCCCCTGAAGGAATCCCTAGCGGCGGCCCTGGTCAAGCTGACGGACTGGCCCGGCGATGTGCCGCTGCTTGACCCCCTCTGCGGATCGGGCACGCTGCCCCTGGAGGCCAGCATGGTGGCGTTGAACATGGCCCCCGGCCTATTTCGCGAGGAGTTTGGCTTCCAAACCTGGCCCGATTTTGACGGCGAGCTGTGGGATCGCCTGTGGCAAGAGGCGGAGGATGGCCGAAAGGCCGCCCTCGCTACCTGGGTGGGGGGGTGCGATCGCGAGCCCGAGATCATCCACCAAGCTAACCTCAACGCCCAACGCTGCGGCTTGGCCGACCAGGTCACGTTTTGGGCCGCCGACCTGGCCGATCTGGAAGCCCCCGCCGACAGCGGCTACCTGCTGTGTAATCCCCCCTATGGCGAACGTCTAGGGGCGGATGACGATCTGGGTGCCTTCTACAAACTCCTGGGAGACGTGCTGAAGCAGCGCTTTAAGGGCTGGACAGCCTTTGTGCTAAGCGGCAATAAAGAACTGGCCCGGCATATCGGTCTCAAATCGGCTCAGCGGGTGCCCGTGTACAACGGGACGTTGCCCTGCCAGTGGCTCAAGTACGAGCTGTATTGAGACTGCCTTCTGCCTTCATCCTTCTGCCTTTCTGTACTAGGAGGGGCTTTCTACCCCCGGTAGGACCCTGGCTGGAGGATCGGTATCTACAGCCAACCCATAGGCTAACTCATCGGCCCGCTCATCTAGGGAATGCCCGAGTTTGTCGGCGAGGCCCTGAACCCAGGCTTCGTCCTGTCGGGTGTAGCTGCGGGGCGCGTTGGCGGCCAAAATGAGGGCACCGCCGTCGCCCATGGGCTGGCAGATCACGCCTTGGGTATTTTCGGGCAGGTAGTCAAACTCCACCCGGCCAGGGTAAATTTCCAGCTTGACCAGGTAGACGGCTTTGCCCGTATCTAGCACCCGGTTCAAAATAGGGCCGGGGGTAACCTCGGCCTTGGTGGCCAAAATGCCTCGCCGCAGCAGCGTTTTGCCCTGGCGGTAGGCGACCACGGAGCGGGTGACAGTGTTGGTGAGCAGCAGGTGCGAGGCCCAGGCCAGCTCAGTCTTGAGGTCATCTGGCAGCGT
Organism: Cyanobacteriota bacterium; assembly: GCA_027483425.1. Taxonomy (GTDB): domain Bacteria; phylum Cyanobacteriota; class Cyanobacteriia; order Phormidesmidales; family Phormidesmidaceae; genus Nodosilinea. Next base: position 21,308 of record JAIXUR010000124.1, read on the forward strand.
GGGATCTAGCTCAAAGCCCTCTGCGCCGACCAGGGCAACGGCCTCGGGCAAAATGGGCTGCACCCGCTGCCAGAGCAGACCAGCCAAAATCAGTACGGCACTCAAAATCACCCCCAGCACGTCCGATCGCGCCTGGGACTCGCTGAGGGCCGGGGTTAGCACCCGATTCACTAGGAGCAGCGTCCCGCCCAGCCCCCCAGCCACCAGGGGTAAAAGCCGCAGAATGCGATTGGGATCAGGTTGTGCCATTAATCTGGGCCATAGGTCTGGGTCACGGGGTGGCACCACGGGTGGCACCCTGTTTAAAACTATAGTCAGAATTCAGGACTGGGCAGTCATAAGCGTATCCCAACTAAAAAAACATTCCTTCCAAGGCCGTGAACTTGGCCGGTTGGGACGGTCGCGGTGAGATCCCGGATAAGTATATTAGTTGGAACACTCTAAGTGCCGTTGCCAGACTGGGCCAACCAGGTCTGAAGCTCACTCCCGTCCTCCGTTCCTCGACGCGCTAACGGCGCGCTTCTCTGCATACAGCGCCTCGTCGG
>JAIXUR010000354.1 GCA_027483425.1 Cyanobacteriota bacterium
GCTCAAATTGCCCAACAAATTCGTCAATCACTCGACCTGACGACGATTCTCAACACCACGGTCCACGAAGTGCTGCAGTTGTTTGACACTGATCGGGTGCTGGTCTTATGTTTAAATTCCGATCGGTCAGGCATGATTATTGCTGAGTCAGTCGCACCAGACTGGAGATCGGTTTTATCAACCACGGTGATCGATTCCTGTTTGGCCGCGCCCATTTTGAGGCAGTACCAGGAAGGGAGGGTCAGCGCGATCGCCAATATCCACGCCGCAGAACTCACTCCTTGCCACCTTGAAATGCTGACGGAGTTTCAGGTGAAGGCGATTCTGGTGGCACCCATTCTACAAAGTGATCAGCTTTGGGGATTGTTAATTGTGCATCACTGTGAGGCTCCGCGATCGTGGCAGACCGCCGAGATCAACCTGCTCCAGCAGCTTTCAACCCAGGTAGGTACGGCCATTCAGCAAGCCGAACTGTATCAGCGATCGCAGATCGAGTTAGCCGAACGTCAGCGGGTCGAAGCCGAACTGCGCGATCGTGAACTCTTCATTCACAAGGTTCTGGACAGCACCTCCGATTGCGTTAACGTTCTAAATCTAGACGGGCAGCTGCTCTACATGAATCCAGGTGGGCAAGAGCAGCTGGGAATTGATGATTTTTCCCGCGTTGCCCTGGGCCAGTGGATCGAGTTTTGGCATGGAGACGATCGCCAAGTCGCAGAACAAGCCATTGCGTTTGCCAAGACCGGTGGCTCCAGTCAGTTTGAAGGATATTGCCCCACGGTGGATGGGCTGCTCAAATGGTGGGACGTCCACATTAGTCCGATTTTGGATGCCGAGGGCCATGTCGAACGATTGTTATGTGTATCGCGCGACATCACCAGCCGCAAGGTATCTGAGACGGCCCTTAAAACAAGCGGCGATCGCGCCGAACTACTCTACTCGGTGGTGAAAGAACTGCTGGCTAGTACACAGCCCTTGATGCTGATTGACAGGCTCTTTGGAAGCCTAAAAGGGTTGTTAGACCTGGATCTCTATTTGAATTATGTGGTCGAAGATTCGCCTTTGGAGCCAGACAGTTCTCGCCTGCATTTAGTGTCTTACGGTGGCATCGAGCCAGCGATCGCCTGTGAAATTGAGCATGTATCCCTGAGTCAAGCCGTCTGTGGCATCACAGCCCAGGAACGCCAGCAGGTCGTGCTCTCAGATGTGCAAAATTCTGATCATCCGCAAGCGATATTGCTCAAAGATATGGGAGTAACGGCCTATGCTAGCCAGCCGTTGATTTCCCAAGGTCAACTCTTCGGCACCTTGTCCTTTGGCAGCTATCGCCGATCGCACTTTACCACCGACGAGACTGAATTATTGCAAGCCCTCTGTGATCAAATCGCGATCGCCCTAGAACGTGCTAATCTGATCAACTCTCTGCAACAACAAACCGAGCAACTCCGTCAAGCCGATCGCCTCAAAGACGAATTTCTCGCCGTCCTCTCCCACGAGCTGCGCACCCCACTCAACCCAATCCTGGGCTGGACTAGTCTACTCCAAACGCGCCGTCTGGATGAAGACCGCACCCTCAGCGCCCTGGCCACGATCGAGCGCAATGCCAAACTGCAGGCGCAGCTGATCGATGACCTCCTCGATATTTCTCGAATTATGCGTGGCAAGCTCACCCTCAACGCCATGCCCATCAACTTAGCCACGGTGATTTCGGCGGCCCTCGAAACCGTGCGGCTAGCCGCAGACGTAAAACGGATTCAAGTTGAAATTACGATTGACGATCAGGTGCAGCAGGTGGCTGGCGATCTGGGGCGCTTGCAGCAGGTCCTGTGGAATCTACTGTCCAATGCCGTTAAGTTTACCGACGAAGCGGGACGGATTGAGGTTCGACTTACCCAGGTTGGTCATTACGCGCAGGTTCAAATTATCGATAGCGGCAGAGGGATCAATCCGGATTTTGTGCCCCATGTGTTTGAGTATTTCTGCCAGGAAGATGGCTCTACCACGCGCAAGTTTGGTGGATTGGGGTTGGGACTAGCGATCGCCCGTCAGCTGGTTGAGCTCCACGGCGGCACCATCCGGGCAGAAAGCGCCGGAGAAGGCTGCGGATCCACCTTCACGATTCAGATTCCGGGCTTAAACGTCGTGAGTCCCGCTATCTCAGCCATGCCAGTGTTGCCTCTGCCTCGGTTGTCGTTGGCTGGCATTCACGCGTTGATTGTCGATGACGATACGGATACGCTTGACTTTCTATCGTTTTTGCTAGAGCAAAGCGGCGCGAGCGTGACCACGGCGGCAACGGTCGCAGAAGCATTGCAGACCCTAGAGCAATCGCGACCCAACATCCTGCTCAGTGATATTGGTATGCCGGAGATGGGCGGTTACGATCTCATTCGCACCATTCGCGCCAGCGAGCAGGGACAAGCGTTACCCGCGATCGCCATCACCGCCTACGCTGGAGAATTGAATTACCAAAGCGCGATCGCCGCTGGCTTTCAAGACCATATTGCCAAACCGATCGACTCCGACCGACTCATCCTCGCGATCAGTGAGTTGGCGGGCTGACTACCTTGACCACTACCGATCTAGGTATGGGCCAGGTATGGGGTAAAGTGGCGATCGCCCTGGGCGATTCTGTCCGCCAGCATCCCCCGCATCCGTTCCTCTTCGTCGAGGTATTGTTCCTGGCTAAAGAACCCGGCAAACCGAGCCGTGCGCAGCCACACCCAGTAGGTGCTGATGGCATCGTACTGGCTCTGCTCCACAATGGAGCGCAGATCGCCCGCCACCCACCAATCCACCACATCGGGCTCCGGCCTCA
>JAIXUR010000454.1 GCA_027483425.1 Cyanobacteriota bacterium
CACCGCGACCGGCCCAACGGGCCGAGTTCGCGTCCTTGGAAGGGATGTTTTTTTAGTTGGGATACTCTAAGAGGTTGTTTGAAAAGGGTTGTCCCAGGTATAGCTTGCCACCAGGAGACAGCCAAAACGCTGAATTTTGAGGATATTAGCCTACCTCATAGGTATAACCTGAGGCGCTCTTTGGCTTTTCAAACAACCTCTACATGGTCTAAAAACGGTCTAACTATCAGGAGGCTTAAGGTATGGGCAGTGTTGCCGGGACAGATAGCTACACCGCTAGCGGCTACGTAGGGGCAGCCATTATCGGTAGCAGCATTACCCTGTCGTTTAAAGATGTCATCCTGGCCGCCGAGGCTGAGGTGTTAGAGGCGTTCATGACGATTAACGGCAATATGGCTAAGCGCACCATTGCCCTTGGGCCCCTGCCCCAGAACAGCGGTGCCTTTGACCTGTCTGTGCCCGAGGGAACGGATATCAGTTTGTTTAACACGCTCATTATTAGGCCGGTGGGCTCTGAGACGACCGTGGCCACCGCATCGGTGCCCTAGGGATGGCTCCGGAGGGAAATTGGGTGAACGGGGGAGTCAGGAGTCGGGAGTCAGGAGTCAGGAGTCGGGAATACTGCCCCTTCTGAAATTCTAGATTCTGACTCCTGGATTCTTTAGGCGTCAATACCGATCCCTATCACCGATTAATATGGTTGCTCTCCATGCTTTTTGATGGATTCGATACTGGACGGTCGACATCAAATCTTTATAATGACTTTCTTAACGGCTTGTTCAGATAGTCCTACTGAGATAGCCCGTCAGCCCAACCATTGCGTGACTCGGTTGATTGGGGGTGTAAGGGCCAGGGCCGTTTAGGTGTGGGGAGCTAGCGAGTGACGACTGTTGTCTCAAGGTTTAGGGTTTGCCTGTGTCTGCATCTACACTGACAGCCTATTTGCTGGTTTCTCACGGGAGCCGCGATCCCCGGTCTGGACAGGGCTTGGATCGGCTGGCTCATTTTGTGCGATCGCAGGAAGCGGGGTTATGGGGGACTCATCCTCAGACTCGCGATCGCAGCGATGATCCAGCCAACTCCGGCAGACGCTCTAGCCGAGAGCGTTGGGCGACGGGTCAGGTGTCTCCGTTGTCCCATCGCCTCTCCCCAGCGGGTCGGCTGCGCCCCAGCCAGGTTGACCTGTCCGTAGGAGAAGCCATCCTCTATCGGAGACAGGTTTCGCCGCCCCAGGCGGTCCATGGGCCCCTGGTGGGTACCGCCTGTTTAGAGGCCGAAGCCTTACCCCTGCATCAGCAAATTATTGAATTTAGCCGCCGGGCCCAAGGGGCGGGAGCCCAGAGAATTTGCATCATTCCCCTATTTTTGCTGGCCGGGGTTCATGTGATGGACGATATTCCGGCGGAGGTAGACCAAGCCCGTCAAGCCCTCCAGGGGCTGACCCTAGAGATTACCCCTCACCTGGGCAGCCATCCTGGCCTGAAGGGGCTGCTGCACGCTAAGCTCGGCGCTACCGCCAGTGAGGCCCTGATTTTGCTGGCCCATGGTAGCCGTCGCCCTAGGGGTACCGATACCATCTCCACCCTGGCCAGAACCCTAGGGGGCACAGCGGCCTTTTGGGCCGTTGCTCCCAGTTTAGAATCCCAGGTTATCCATCACATGCAGGTCGGTGTGCAGCGGCTGGCCATCCTGCCCTACTTCCTATTTGCGGGCAAGATTACCGATGCGGTTACCCACCTTACCGAAGAACTGGCCGAGCGATTTCCCAGCGTGAGTTTTCACCTATTGCCGCCCCTGGGGCCATCCTTAGAGCTCGCTCGCCTAGTCATTGACTTGGCCCTCGACCGGCTCCCCCCCAAGGCCCAGCAATCGCCCGTGCCGATGCAGCGGGTCGCGTTTCGCCACGCCATTCATTCATCGTCGATGGTGTCCTAGGCCAGATCCCAGGGGCCAGATCCCAGGGGCCAGATCCTAGGGGCCAGGAGACAAATTTCAGGGGCCAGGTCGGTCAAGCCTGCGAAGAGGGTATCGTCAAAGGCAGGCGTTTTGAAGTGATACTGCGTATGGCATCGGTAGCTGCTAACTCTGATCAAGGCCAGCCCTACGGCCAGGTGTACCTGGTGGGTGCCGGGCCTGGGGATCCGGGCTTGTTTACCCTGCGGGGTAAGGGCCTGCTGGAGTGCGCTGATGTGGTGATTCACGATGCCCTGGTCAGCGCGCCTATTTTGGCTATGATCAATCCCCAGGCGGTGGTGATTGATGCGGGGAAGCGCCGGGGCCGCCACTCCCTGGCCCAGGAGGAGATCAACCAGCTGATTATCGACCAGGCTCAAGACCATGCCGTGGTGGTGCGCCTCAAGGGGGGCGACCCCTTTGTCTTTGGGCGCGGTGGCGAAGAAATGGCGGCCCTGGTGGCGGCGGGCATTGCTGTCGAGGTGGTGCCCGGCATTACCGCTGGGGTGGCGGTGCCCGCCTATGCCGGGATTCCGATCACCCACCGCAGCCAGAGTTCATCGGTGACCTTTGTCACGGGTCACGAATCGGCCGGTAAGTATCGTCCTAAGGTCAACTGGCGGGCCCTGGCCCAGGGCTCGGAAACCATTGTGGTGTATATGGGTATCCACAACCTCGGCCCCATTACCGCCGAGCTGCTGGCCGCCGACCTCAGCCCCAGTACCCCCGTTGCCCTGATCCGCTGGGGCACCTACCCCCAGCAGGAGACCCTGATTGGCACCCTAGAAACCATCGTGGCCCAGGTCGCGGCGGCGGGCTTTGACGCTCCGGCGGTGGCCGTCATTGGCGCTGTGGTCAACTGGCATGAGGTCTTTAAGCACTGTCGCCCCACGGGCACCCTTTGGCCCGATTAATTTACCCCCAGGGTATGGGTCATAGCATTTGGCTCAGCCCGGCCATCAGGGCTATCCCTAGCCCCGTCCACAGCAGGGCCGCTCGGCGGGTGAGGGCGAGGGCCTGGAGGATGCGATCGCGCGTAATCGGGTACACCGCATCCCCCAGCCGAGGCTTTTCCTTGAGAATTCCGTTGTATTGATTGGTACCCCCTAGCTGCACCCCCAGGGCAGCGGCGTAGGCGGCCTCACTCCAGCCTGCGTTGGGACTGGGGTCGGCGGGGGCATCGCGACGGCATAGCGCCCACACCCGCCGAGGCTGCCCCGATAGTAGAGCAATGGTCAATACCACCAGGCGGCAGGGTAGCCAGGTCAAGGCGTCTTCAAAGCGGGCGCTAAACCAACCCAGATAGGTATAGGGTACCTCCCGATAGCCAATCATTGAATCTAGGGTGCTGGCGGCTTTATAGGCCAGGGCCACTGGTACGCTACCCAGGGGTAAACAGGCTCCGACCAGGGCGTAAAACAGGGGGGCCAGCACTCCGTCGGTGGCGTTTTCGCTCACGGTTTCCAGCACCGCCCGCCGGATCTCAGCCTCATCCAGGTACCCGGTATCGCGCCCCACGTAGAGGCCTAGATGGTCCCTGGCCGTGGCGATATCCCCCCCATCCAGCGGTGCCAGCACCTCCTCAGCCGCCCGCCGCAGACTGCGCCCGGCGAAACAACTGGCCAACAGCACGACTGCGCAGGCCATTCCCCCCCAGGGATGCAGCATTCCGGCCAGGTGTACCACCCACCACCCGACCCACCCACTGCCCAGGATCACCCCCAGGCCCAGGATCACTCCCAGGCCGCGCTCCTCCAGGGGCGGCAGTTGGAGGCGAAAAATTCCCTTCGATCCCCAGCTAATTACCCGGCCCATGGCTTGGACGGGATGGGGCCACCCCCAGGGGTCGCCCACTAGGCGATCGAGCCCCGCAGCCAGCACCACCACCAGCCCCCGGTTAACCCACTGATAGTTCAACCAGGCGGGGGTAAACCAAGCGGTGTCAAACCATAAAACTGACATCATCCCCCTGGGCGGCTTGCCAACTGCGGGCATCAAAGTACAAATCTTCTAGAGAAATACTATAGAGGGCTTCTTTGAGCTTTTGAGAGAGGCGGTTCCACACGGCGAAGGTCACCCAGTCCTCGGCCTGGCTGGCCTGGGGGGCGTGGCGGGGCAGGGGGTCGACCTGTTCGCCCACGGCTTCTAAAATTTGGCCCAGAGAAATTGTTTCGGGGGGCTTGGCCAACCGATACCCCCCCTGGGGGCCCCGCACCGATTCGACAATACCGGCTCGGCGTAGGTCAATCAGTAGTTTTTCTAGGTAGGGGGGCGGCAGTCCTTGGCGCTCAGCAATGGTATTAACAGATACAGGCTGCCGAGAAGAATTTAGAGCCAGGTCAAGCAGCGCTTTCACACTGTAATGCCCGCGAGTTGTGAGTTTCATCGTGGGTTGTTGGGGCCTCGTTGATCAGGACTATCTGCACACCACAGCAATGGCACTACCCAATTGCCGTGGCAATCAGGTGACTCAGACTGTTCTCAGAGGGTGTTTGAAAAGCCAAGGAATATCTCACGTTATACCTAGGTCGTGGGCCAATGCCCTCAAACTTCAGGGTTTTTGCGGCCTTTTGGCGACAAGGTATACCTGAGAATAGCCCTTTTCAAACACCCTCTCAGGCTGTCATGGTCTTAGAATAGCGGCCAAAGGATGACTGTTTTGATGGTCATCATCGGGCCGATAGACGGCCAAAAAAGAGCATGCAAAAACTATTTTGTTGTATTATTATTTGGCGTGTTGCTATGGAAGTGGAGCTGGGCGAAACAGATTTCCTGGATTTTTTGCCCCAGCTCAAAATGTTTGGAGCTAACCGTTGTGAACGAGATATAGAGTGAATGGCTAACGCAACTCAGGTAGAACTGCTGACAGAACCGTTGACCGGAAAAGAACTGCTGCAAAAGGTAAAAGATCTCGATGAGCTGAGTCGAGACGAGAAGGCAAAAGCCTGTGGCTATTACACCCTGACGGAGTCAGGTAGCCCCCGGGTGAACATGATGAAGTTTCTCAACGCTTTGATCGAAGCGGAAGGAATTCGCCTAGATGGTGTCGGCAACAGTAACGGTAACGGGCGGAGCGGACGGAGCGCCAGTTTTCGCGTTACGGTGCAATCTAACGGCAATCTGCTGATTGGTTCCACCTACACCAAACAGATGGGGCTGATGCCTGGCGATGAGTTTGAAATCACCCTAGGCCGTAAGCACATTCGGCTCAAGCACATGGGGGACAGTGGTGCTCTGCTCGATGACGCCGAGGACTAGACGTACCCCTAGATTCACCCAGAGAAGGCCAGATTCAGACGAGTTTTAGAACTACGCGATCCGTTTTTGGGTCGATTGAGTACAATTGGGCGAGCCAAGTCTTTGATGGGTTGGCTCGCCCAATTGTGATTTGCCCATGCCTGAGCAGGGTTAGTTTTTGCCGTCCTGACGGGTCTTAATGCCGTGGATGGTCGGTTTTCATGGTTGGATGAAGCCACTGCCGAGCGCCCTGGGCCGAACTGGTTGAGTGTTGAAACAGCGATGAAGGTCTACCACTAGTTTATGAACTTTCCTGTAGTTTTAGACATTGCCCTGGGGCTGGTTTTTATCTTCTTTGTTCTGAGTCTGCTAGCCAGCGAAATTCAGGAAATTATCGGTACGCTTCTACAGTGGCGAGCTGAGCATTTGAAGCAGTCCATTGAAGTCCTGCTGGCGGGTAACGACAGAGACAAAGAGCAGTCGGCCCAGGTTCTGGCCGATGCCCTCTACGAAAGCCCCTGGATTCGTGGCTTAAATCAAGAGGCTAAGGGATCGATCGCGCGATCATTTCGTCAGATCTCTCACTTCATTGGCCGGGTCTATCGCACTGTGACGGGGCAGCGCAATGTATTTGGGGTGGGCAAAACCAGTGGCCCCTCCTACATTCCCTCCGAAGCCTTTTCCAATAGTCTGCTAGAGCGCATGCAGCTGGGCAGTCTATGGCAGTTGCTGGCCGATGATCGTTTGACTAATTTTGCTCGCGATCGCGTCCTAGCTCCGGTTACTAATATTCTCAGCGACCTCAAGGCCAGCACTGGCAACGAATTTTTGCTCGGTGCCGAGTTCCAGCAGCTGGAGCACAGCATTCGTCAAATCATTGAAGATTTTCAGGGGGGCTTGGTCTCTCTGTCTGAAAGCCTAGATCGATTGGTGAACCGTCTAGAGGAGTTTGCCCACATGGCAGCGGATGTGCTGCCTGAAAACAACCCCCTCACGGAGACCTTCCTGCGGCGGCTAGATTACATCAAACGGGGGCTGGCCAGCTCCGCCACGGAACGGGCCGCCCTGCTCAGTAAACTACAGCCCAATGTGGCTCACCTGCTGGATGTTTTTGACCCCAATAGCTCCACCTACGGTGAGTTGAACCAGCTGGCCCAGCGGGGTAGCGGCGAGGCCCAGGCCCTCCTAGAGCGTCTCGGTAAGGCCTCCCTCACCCCATCTCTCCAGGCCAGTTTGGCGGCGATCGCCCGCAAGGTTGAGGTCACCGCCGACACCGCCCGCGAAGATGTCCAGCAGTTTGGCCGCGAACTCGAGAAGTGGTACGACCGCGGCATGGAGCGGGCCACCGGAGTCTACAAGCGCAATGCCAAGGCCGTGGCCCTGATGATTGGCATCGGTACAGCCATTTCCATCAACGCCGACACCTTCCACATTGCCACTCGCCTAGCGGTCGACCCCATTCTGCGAAACTCGATCACCCAAGTGGCTGACCAGGTCGTGGCCGACTCTAACGGTGACCTGAATGGCAACCTTGAACAGGTGCAGACGGCGGTTAACCAGGCTCTCGATGAGCTCCCCTTTCCCCTGGGGTACAACGAAACGGTGATCGAGCAGCAGCTAAAGGCTGAGGAGTCGTGGCCCATCCCCTTTGTTCCCCGGCGATTTTTGGGCTGGCTAGTGAGTGGGTTTGCCATCTCGATGGGCTCGACCTTCTGGTTTAATGTGCTCAAAAAGGTCGTCAATGTCCGCAACTCTGGCGATAAAGGCTCCTAGCGCTCTGTCCAACCCGGGTACAGAAACCCGGTTTCTCGGCCAGAAGGCAAGTCATGGCGTTAGATCAGCGACCAAGAAACCGGGTTTTTAGCTCTGTTGTACCGGTGCTCTAGGGGCTTGGGAAAGATACGGCGATCGGGAGGGGCGATGAGTGACCGGCTAGGTTCAGCGATGACGACTTCAACAACGACCTCAACGACGGCGGGCCCCGGCTCAGGCGGTGCCGAGTATATTTGCGGCCAGCCCCTCAACCTGTACAAGACGCCGACCTTAGAGGGGTTGGTAACCCAGGCAGCGGCGGGGCGACACCTGCGGTGGGCCCCTTCCCCTGGCCAGGCGATCGCTGGGGCCAGGGCCGTCATCCTCTGCGAAGATGACTATCCGGGCTGGATTAGCGCCGCCGATGGGGAGACATTGCGGCCCGCCACGACGCTGTATCAACCTACCCCTCTCGATCGCCAGGCCATTGCCCCGCGCCTACCCCAGGTGATCGCCTTTGCCCACCAGGCCATGGCCACCCCCAACACCTACCTCTGGGGAGGGACGGTCGGCCCCAACTATGACTGCTCTGGGCTCATGCAAACGGCCTTTGCGGCGGTGGGCATTCGTCTGCCCCGCGACTCGTACCAGCAGGAAGCCTTTACCGAGGCGATCGCCTGGGAGAATCTGGAGCCTGGGGATTTGATTTTCTTTGGTACCCCCGAACGCACCCAGCACGTTGCGCTGTACCTAGGTCAGGGCCGCTATATTCACAGCTCTGGCATCGATCAGGGCCGTAACGGCATCGGCCTTGATTCCATCACCGATCTTACCGACCCTATTAGCGCCGCCTACCATCGTCAGCGCCGTCGCCCTGGCCGGGTCATGACCAGCTACTGCCCCAGGGGCGCGCTATAGTCCAACCCAGGGGGTTGCCCTTGGTTCGTTACCCTTGGTTCGTTAGTCTTGAGGGGATCCCCCTGGATGGGTCAGTTATGAGGTCAGCCCTTGTCGTTTTTTAAGGCTGCCTGGCGCGATCGCCTAAAGCCCCTGGGGCGCTGGCTGGTGGCGGGGGCAGCCGTGGCTTTTCTCCTCCATACCCTGGTGCGCTACCGCGCCGAGGTCAGTGCCATCCGCATTGACGCCCAGGGGTGGAGACTCCTGCTGGGGGCCCTGGGCATTACCCTGGGGGCCCATGTCTGGGCCGGCTGGGTCTGGAGCTGGGCGCTCCAGGCCCTCCAGCAGCCGATTACGGGCCGTTGGAGCACAATGGTGTACCTGCAAACCAACCTGCTCAAGTACCTGCCGGGCAATGTCTGGCACTTCTTTGGCCGGGTGCGCGCCCTTAAAACCGTGGGCATAGATACAGGCTCCGCCCTGATTGGTGTGGCCCTCGAGCCCCTGCTGATGGCCGCCGCCGCCCTCCTGATCGGGATCGCGACCCCCACCCGCTACTGGCCCTGGCAGATCGTGGGTCTGGGCCTGGTGCTCGAACTTCTCACCCCCCGTCGCCTCAACCCAGTGGTTGCGCGCCTGGGGCGATCAAAAGCCGCCAAGGCGTCTGAAGAATTCAACGTTCAAAATTCAAAATTCAAAGCTCTTTCCCCCGCCTCTGCCCCTGGCCTCCACCGCTACCCCTTGAAACCCCTGGTGGGCCAGCTGGGCTACGTTCTGCTGCGGGGGGTGGGCTTTGTGCTGGTGCTGAGTGCGGTCACGCCCTTAGGTCCCGATGACTGGCCCCGCACGATCAGCGCCTTTGCTCTGGCCTGGCTGGGGGGGCTGGTGGTACCGGGGGCACCGGGGGGGCTGGGGGTGTTTGAGGCGATCGCCCTAGGGTTGTTGCAGGGCCACTTTGCTCCGGCGGCGGTGCTGAGTGGGGTGGTGCTGTATCGCCTGGTCAACACTGTGGCTGAGGCCTTGGGAGCGATGCTGGCCACCCTGGGGTCGAGTCTTTTCGGTACACTCGAATAGATGATCCCTCGGCCCTAGGGTGCTCTGCCCGCCAGACTGCCCGACAGACTGTCCGACAGTCTGTCCGACAGAACGACCTACCGGCAAGCGGATTGAATAAGTTGGCTGACGTCCTTGCGGTGTGACTACTATGCAATCTTCTACTCGCCCTACCCCCGTGGTGGCTGGGCCGGGGGCCCTGACTCCGGTGGAGATCTCGGTGGTGGTGCCGGTCTACAACGAGTACGACAGCCTGCCGGCCTTGGTCGAGGCGGTGACCCAGGTGCTGGAGGGCATGGGCTGCGCCTACGAAATCCTTGGGGTAGACGATGGATCGACCGATGGATCGAGCGATCGCCTGCGGGAACTGACCCAGCAGTATCCTCGGCTGCGGGCGGTTTTGCTGCGCCGCAACTACGGCCAAACCGCCGCCATGGCCGCCGGGTTTGACTATGCCCGAGGCAGCGTGGTGGTCACCATGGATGGCGACCTGCAAAATGATCCCGCCGATATTCCCCGTCTGCTCGATCGCCTCAACGAGGGCTACGACCTGGTGAGCGGCTGGCGCAAAGACCGCCAAGACAATACCTTCACCCGGCTCATTCCCTCTAAGATTGCCAACTGGCTGATTGGCAATGTCACCGGCGTCGATCTCCATGACTATGGCTGCTCCCTCAAGGCCTACCGGGCCGAAGTTATCCATGACCTCAACCTCTACGGCGAACTGCATCGGTTTCTGCCCGCCCTGGCCTTTATCGAAGGGGCCCGCATCACCGAAATGCCGGTCATTCACCACCCTCGCCGCTTTGGCACCAGCAAGTACGGTCTGGGTCGCACCCTGCGGGTGGTGATGGATATGCTCACAGTTTATTTCATGAAAAAGTTTCTCACCCGGCCCATGCATGTCTTTGGTACCCTGGGGCTGGCCTCCATGGTGGCGGGCTTTGCCCTGGGTATTTACCTCACCCTGGTGAAATTTTTGGGCGGCCAGGACATTGGCGATCGCCCCCTGCTCGTCCTGGCCGTTGTGTTGCTCCTGGCCGGTATCCAGCTTTTTAGCTTTGGTCTCCTGGCCGAGGTCATGATGCGAACCTACCACGAGTCCCAGCAGCGCCCTATCTACCGCATTCGCGAAGTGATTGAGACTTCCCCGATTCCCTAGCGCCAGCCCTGGCTAGGGCTGGCGCAAATGCCCGTCTATAGGAAAAAGCTAGGAAAAAAGCCA
>JAIXUR010000006.1 GCA_027483425.1 Cyanobacteriota bacterium
GCCAAGCTGGATTACAGCTTTGTCAGGATTTTCAACTAGCTCGCGTCTAAGCTTCTGAATGGTCTCTTTATCTAAACCATCGTTCGAATAATCAGAGCTGTCATAAGATTCTGACTTTTCCATGTAGCACCCCTGAATTGTCAAAAAGTGCGAGTATAGCCAAAGTCACGCTTCTATATTTTGTTTAATCCAGAGAACATAAAGCCATTTTGACCTTTATTCATAAGTTTGTCAAAAACTTTAAGAATGTTACAGCTGTCGGCGAAATCAAATCAAGTCTTAAAGGATCCAGTCACGCATTAAAAGGGGGCTTGGTTAGCCATTGTAGTCATCGCCAATACGAAAATTCTGGGCTTTTTCGATCTTGGTGTTGTTCTTGCCGTACTGATAGGTGACATTGTTGCCTGACCCCGCTACGTTGCCGTCTCCTGTTACCAAGGTATTATTTTCTGCGTTACCGCCAATTGAAATATTGCGATCGCCGCTCCCCTTGATCTGTTGAGGCTCCTCCGAAAGCTGTTGGGTATCATCTTTTTCAGCCAAAAACGGGGCCAAATCTCGTAGCAGAGAGATGATGCCCATCACATAATCTTGATCGGTGCTGAGGTTGTGATAATGGAGTTGCTTGAGTTCTCCTGGCACATCACAGGGCACCATTAGCAGCGGAATGACTCTCTTTTCGAGGGTGATGGCGTTTTCCCATTCCCACTCCACATATTTAGAGGCCACCGCAGCGGGGGTGAGTAAAACCACCACAGCATCGGCAGTACGAAGTGCGGCCCGTAATTGCTCTTTCCAGGCTTGGCCGCCCTGCATATCTTCAATGTCTCGCCAAATTTTAAACCCTGCCCGTTCCAGTTCTGCTCTCAGGCGCGTAGTCAAACCTTGACCATCGGCGCGAGCATAGGACAGAAAAATAGTACCCATAGGGCTTTGCCTATAGTAATCCTTGACTTGTTTTTATCCTAGGGGCTCAGGGAAAACACGGATCACCGCTAAGGTAGCATGTAACTCCTCGAAAGGTTGCTTCAGGTCAGGAATCTCTGAACTTTTGTCTCTAGGTATGGCCAGCCGCAGAGCCAGGCGGGCAATGGTAGGATGAGCCCAAGCAGCATTCCGCCACAGCGTGAATAGGATTGGTGTCAGCCATGCCGACCACCCAGGGGTTTAAAGATTACTACGCAGTCTTAGGAGTCGAAAAAACCGCTAGCCAAGACGACCTGAAGAAAACCTACCGCAAGCTGGCCCGCAAGTACCACCCCGACCTCAACCCCGACGACAAGACCGCTGAGGATAAGTTCAAAGAGATCAACGAAGCCTACGAGGTACTCTCCGACCCAGAAAATCGGACTAAGTACGATCGCTACGGCCAGTACTGGCGACACGCCGAAGCCAGCGGAGCGCCCGAGGGTGGAGTAGCCTCTGACCCTGGCTTTGATGAGAGCGAGTTCAGCAACTACGGTGGCTTTGACGACTTTATCAATGAGCTGCTGCATCGCTATGGTCAGGGCGGCAAACAGCGATCGTCGGCCTACCAGTATTACTCCACCGCTGCGCCCCCCGATGTCGAGAGCGACTTTGACCAGGGCTACCGCTCGGTTTACCACAGCTACGCCCCGCAACCCGATACCGAAGCGGCCTTTGTGTTGACCCTGGCCGAGGCATTCAGTGGCGTCACCAAAGAACTTTCCCTAGAGGGAGAAACCCCCTTTAAGGTGCGGATTCCTGCTGGGGCTAAGCCCGGTAGCCGCATTCGCATCAAGGGCCAGGGCCGCACCAACCCGATCACCCAAAAGCGGGGAGACCTTTACCTCACCATTGACCTGGAGCCCCATCCCTTTTTCGCCCTGGATGAGACGCAAAATCTGACCTGTGAGGTCAAAATTGCCCCCGATGAGGCCGTCTTGGGCAGCGAATTGCAGGTGCCTACCCCCGACGGGCTGGTGAAGCTGAAGATTCCGGCGGGCATTAACTCAGGCCAAACCCTGCGCCTGCGCCAAAAGGGCTGGAAAACCCAAAAGGGCGATCGCACCGACCTCCTGGTGACGATCAAAATTGTCACCCCCAAGGGGGATCAGCTCAGCGACCTCGAACGCACCAGCTATGAGACCATTCGCGCCAACCGCACCGTAAACCCCCACGCCGATTTGGAGACTATGCGCCTATGAGTACCCCAGATATTGAATTGTGGCCCGCTGACCCAGTTTCTAACTCCGCTGACGACGAGGCCTACACCTACGAACAAACCGCTGAACTGATGGCCATGTCGGTCACCCTGGTGGAGCGGTTTGTGCCCCTCAACTTGGTCGAGCCCCAGGAGCGTAAACTGTGCGATCGCGATCTAGCCCGCATTGCCCAGATGCTCAGACTGCGCCGTGACCTAGGGCTCAACTGGGTGGGAGCCAGCATGGTGCTAGATATGTGTCAGGAAATTTCTCAGCTCAAAGCCCGACTGCGCGCCTACGGTGTCCAGACAGACTAGTACCCCTGGCGCAAATAAGTTACCTCTCCAGCCCTCCAGGCCCTCTGCTTTCCGGCAGACACCCCCCTGATGCCGCAGACAGATTACCGAGGGCGCACCATCAAGAGCTGCTCGGCCTGGCCAAACCCATACTTTTGGTAAAAAGGCCGCATTTCAGGGGTGCAAAATAGCTGAATGCATTCCACCTGAGCCAGCCGGGGGTGAGTGGTAATGTGCTCAACCAGGGTCGCCCCCAGGCCGCGTCCGCGATAGTCCGTCGCCACAATTACATCGAATAGGATCGCCCGATACACCCAGTCCGTCAGCACCCGCGCAAAGGCCGCTAGCTGTTGCGCTTCATCATCCCACAGGCCAAAGAGTAGGTCGGTATTGTTCAGCAGGGTGGGTACGTCGGCTAGGGCGCGCTCCTGACTCCACCACTCCTTGAGATACATCTGATGAAGCTGTTCGATCTGGGCCGGGGTGAGCTGGTGAATTAGGGTGAGCATGGGTAGATATCGTTTCTTTAACAGTACGGTGATCCCCCCCTCCTAGCCCCAAAACGGAGCTACGATCGAGGGGTAGCTCAGGCGCAAAGCCTATCTTACTGCCGATGACAGCGCCCCACGCCATCGATACATTGGGGTATAGCGGCGATGGTCACAGACCAACCCTCAGAGGCCATCGCGGCTGCCTAGCCCTCACGTCTTAAAACGACAATCGTGAGCTACGGCCAACCGCCTGCCTCTGAGCCGGGGCGTTGGCATGACTGACTTATCCCGGAGGATCTCTCCATGAAACTTACCCTACTTGTCGGTGCCGTCGCCGCCATACCTATTGCGATCGCAGCACCCGTCCTAGCCGAAAACCCGGCCCACGTGCAGCAGCTCCTAGAAACCAACCTCTGCCAGGGCTGCGACCTATCGGGCGCTAATCTCAGCCAGGCCCATTTGATTGGAGCCGACCTGCGTGATGCCAACTTGCAGGGGGCCAACCTGGTAGAAGCCAATCTAGAAGGGGCCGACCTCAGCCACGCCGATTTGACCGGCGCTAACCTCACCCGCGCCTTTTTGACCAACGCCCTGCTCCAAAACGCCACCCTTGACTGGGCCAACCTCACCGAAGCCACGCTCTACTTTGTCGATGTCACCGGAGCGTCGTTATTAAACGCTGAGCTGACCGGGGCAGACATTGTCGGTACCCCCATCAGCGTCGGGGGTGACTAGTTAGGACAATTCCAACAACAAAAATACCAGCAAACGTTGCTTCCTCATAAAGGGCGCAAGCCTTGCGCCCCTACAGGGGGGTATCTTCATTTCCCAGAAATCTCCTTACCACCGACTCCTGACTCCTGACGAAGCCAATTAATACCCTCTAAAGCCCATAAACTAGTTGCCAACTTTTGAGAAATCAGTAGTATTAGTCAGTGCTATATCCAGGGAGATAGTAACCCATGACGCCATTACCCTCCGGTCTATCCACCAGGCCTGGGAGTTTTGCCCCTTCAGGTGAGTCGTACCGACGGCTACAGCAGGCGATCGAGAGCCTCAATCTCAACCTGGATGACGAACTCTACCGCTACCGCCAGAGCCAGTCGAGCCCGACTGTTGTGCCGCCCACCCCGGCTCGGCTGCAATTGCGCCAGCAGCGAAAATCTTTGGATTTAATTGCGCTTAAGTCTGCGACCGCAGCAGCGGCAGCGCCGGGAGCTACTGCGCCGCCCCCCAATGCCCGACTCCAGGAGCTGCTGGGCCAGTCCTCAGAACCAACCGTGCAGGCTTATCCACCCAAGACTGCCATTAACCAAGTGCGCCTGAGCCACGGCGGCACCCTGACCACCTACCGCGCCGCCCCTGAAGACTACCTAGACAGTACGGAAGCTCTCCTGGGCAGCCTGCCTGATGGGGCCCAGGCCCCTGAGGATACCGACTATGCCCCCTCGTTTCTGCGCCAACTCACGACGCCCTTAGGCATCGGGGCCCTGCTGCTGTTGTTGGTCAGTAGCGCCGGCTTTGGCTACCTGGTCACCTCCCCCGAGGCCGTGCAACATCTCACCAATAACCCCATCACCCGCCGGTTTCAAGCTGCTCCCACCCCCCCAGAAGATACCCTAGACGGCCCGGTAGCAACTGACGGTACTGTCGGACAAGAAGACTCCGGGTTTGAGCCCCCCGGCCCGGATCTGTCAGAACAGGAGTTTAAGTCCCTCGATTTGAACCGGATTAGCACCCTGCCGTCCTCCAGTTCAAACTCGGTAACC
>JAIXUR010000214.1 GCA_027483425.1 Cyanobacteriota bacterium
AAACCAGCCCTCGGGGTCGATGGCTTTCTGGGTAGCCTCGGGATTGCGGTAGTAGCCAGGCATAATCTGTGGCCCCCGCGCTAGCACCAGCCCTCGATCGCCCTGGGGCAACTCCTGGCGGGTGTCCAGATCGACGACTTTGATCTCGGTCAGGGGAATGGGCTGCCCCGCTGCTCCCCGCAAATTTCGCCAGGGCCGCCGGGCCGACAGTACCGGAGAGGTTTCGGTCAAACCATAGCCCACCAGCAACGGGACACCGATAATCTCAAAGAAAATATCAATGTGCCGAGCCAGGGAGCCGCCGCCGCTGATCAGCTGCTTGACTTCTCCCCCAGTGGCCTCGCGTACCTTGCCGTAGACCAGCTTTTTGCCCAGCTGGTGCAGGGGCCAGAGGGCCAGCGCCCCCAGTCCCGCCCCCAGTCGTTTGAGGGTGGGCAGGTTGGGCTCGTCGATTTTCATGTCCTGGTAGCGCCAGAGGTTTTCCACGTAGCGCTGGCTGAGACCAAAACAGGTGAAGATCAGCTTTTGTTTGCCGGCGGGTTGCTCCCGAAACTGCTTCTGGGCCCCCTCGTAGATCGACTCCCACAGACGGGGTACACCCACCATGTACTGGGGCTTGGTGGCCTTGAGGTCGGCCTTGAGATGGCGAATGCTGCTGTAGGTCTGGGTGCAGCCCCGAGACAGGAGGAAATATTCAGCGGTGCGCTCAAAGCTGTGCCACGACGGCAGAATGCCCACCACCCGATCGCCGGGCTCAGGCTGTACCACCGCCCCCAGGGTGTTGATCTGGTGCAGCAGGTTACGGTGGCTGAGCATCACCCCCTTGGGCTGTCCCGTGGTGCCAGAGGTGTAGATGAGAGTCGCCAGATCCTCGGGCTTAACGGTGACCGGGATGTAGGGGTGCTCGGCCCCCAGGGCCATGAGTTGGCTAAAGTTGAGAATTTTGAGGCGATCGTCGGTGGGGGGTTGCTCATCGGACAGCAAAATCACCAGGGCGATCGGCAGGGCCTCGATGCGATCGCGCAACCGCTTCAGCAGGGCCAGGGTCTCCACCACCAGCACCGTACTCTCGCTGTGCTCGGCAATGTAGAGGAGCTCTTCGGTTTCGGCGGTGGCGCTGCGCACGGCGTTCATGCCCCCGGCGGTCATAATGCCCTGGTCGGCAATCAACCAGCGGTGGCTGTTGTCGGCAAACAGAGCCACGTGGGCGCGGTTTTCGATCCCCAGGGCCTGTAAGCCGCTGGCAAAGGTGCGAATGGCCTCGGCCATCTGGCGATAGGTGAGGGTGGTCGCGGGCTGTCCGTGGAGGTCTTTGAGGGCCACGACATCGCCGTATTGCGCGGCCACCAGGGGCCAAATTTCGTGGATGGCCTGGAGGTGCTCATAGGGGTTGTGGGCGTCTAGGCAAGCGCGATCGCGCTGGCGCACCGCTTGCAGGGCAGTTGCAGATACAGGCATAGGGGCCACCAAAAACTCAAGATCAGCCTGCGGCTATCCTACCGCAGCTTGGCTTTAGGCTATCCCCAAACCTCTAGGGCCTGACCATTGACGCTTCCAGAAATCCAACTGGCTAGGCCCATGCCCTCACCGTTGCCAATGGCTGGACAAAAGATACCGCCATGGCAGAGCCTGCGCGCCGCCATGGGCCACAAGATGCTTCGATATTTTTAATGGATACCATTGCCCTAAAGCTTCAGGAAATATTCGGTTCATGGCGAGCAGCTTTTATTTCCAGCGACGCAAACTATAGATGGCCAGGACGATAGAAGACCAGGAAACCGATCCTGCTGTCTCCAGGTATGCCGAGTTCTGTATTCGAGCCTAGTCAGGCTCAACGCCCATGCTATGTACGTCTTGCCCAAACAAACCCAACTGTCTGGCGGCCCAGTTGGCCCAGGGAGATGCCGCCCTCGATCAACTCCTGGGCCAACTCAAGCGCTGTGGGCTCAGACCTCACCGTTCCCTCTGGCAGCGGCTGGGGGCATTCTGGCGATCGGGCTGGGAGCGTCTGCGGCTATGGCTTACGCCCTAGCTCATGTCTGCATCCACGTCTGCATCAAAGATCGTTTCATCCTCCTGGCGCCAGGCGGGGTCGACCAGACAGATGAACACCAGGGGGCGATCGCCAGTATTGCGAATGTACTGACGGGCGTGGGGCGGAATGTACACCGCATCCCCCGGTTCTACCAAGCTGGTTTCGCCGTCAATGTACATTTCACCCTGGCCGGTCAAAATGTAGTAGACCTCTGACGTCGTCAAGGCGTGGGGGGTAGACACTTGCCCCACCGGCACCACGGCATGGGCCAGGCTGTACCGCAGGTCAATGGCTTGCTTGTCGGGGTGCAGCAGCTCCCGCAACTGGGTGCCGTCACCCGCGATAAATTCGGGGCAGTCGAGCAGTTTACGAATCAGCATAATTCAGCCGGGTAGGAGCGTTGGCCAACCATGCCCAGGCTCCTCCAGACATTCCCCCAGACCACTAGGTCGCCGGGGTGGGCTTGAGCAATGGGGCCATTTTCTCCGTCATCATACCCTCCACGGCCTCAGGAGCCAGGGGGCGAGAAAACAGATAACCCTGACCCAGCTCGCACCGCAGCGCCTTGAGTTGGGCGTAGTGACGGGGGGTTTCGATGCCTTCGGCAACCACCTCAAGGCCCAGATTCCAGGCTAGGCGCACCACCGACTGCAAAATCTCCAGTTTTTCAAAGTCTTGGTCGGCGTTTTCAATAAAACAGCGATCAATCTTGAGGCAGTCGAAGGGAAACCGATGCAGATAGCTCAAGGACGAATAACCCGTGCCAAAGTCATCTACCACTAGCATGATGCCCATGGCCTTAATCTGCTCTAGGACGCCGATGATGGTTTCTGAATTCTTAATCAGCACCCCCTCGGTTATTTCAATCTTGAGGTGATTGGCCGCAAAGCCCGTTTCTGCCAAGATCTGCTGAATCTTTTCCACCAGGCTCGGCTGGGAGAACTGCCGGCTCGACATGTTCACACTGATCGTAAAGTTGGCCATCGCTGGGTAAGCGGCCGTCCATGCCTGCATCTGGCGGCAGGCTTCGGCCAGCACCCACTGCCCCAGCGGAATAATCAGCCCCGTGGTTTCAGCAATGTCAATGAATTCACCCGGTGGCAGTAGCCCACGGGTGGGGTGTTGCCACCGCACCAGGGCCTCAAAGCCACAGATCTCCTGGGTGCTAAGGGTGACAATGGGCTGGTAGTGCAGCCGCAGCTCACCCCGGCCGAGGGCGTGACGCAGGTCAATTTCGGTTTGTAGACGCAGGTCTTGCTGCACCTGGTGGGAGCTGTCAAACACATGCCAGCGCTGATCGGGGCTGTCTTTCATTTGATACATGGCGGTGTCAGCATCCCGCAGCCAGTCTTCAGCGCTTTGGTAGGTCGATAGCCCCAGGGCAATGCCAATGCTAGCCTCGATATAGATCTCCTGCTGCTTCAGGAAAAAGGGTTGCCGGATGGCCGCGCAAATCTGTTCGGCCAGGTCAATGGCGGTGAAACTGGTGGCCATGTCTTCTACCAAAACGGCAAACTCATCGTCCCCCAGGCGAGCGGGGGTCATCTCAGCCCCCACCTGGGTTTGCAAACGAGTAGCCACCTCGACCAGCAAGGCATCGCCGACGGGGTGCCCCAGGGTATCGTTAATGACTTTAAACCGGTCTAGATCGATAAACAGTAGCGCCATTGAGTCCTGGGGGTGGCCCTGGCGATGACCCTGGGAAGCATCTTGGGCCCGGGTCAGGGCATGGCTGAGGCGATCCATAAACAGGTGACGGTTGGGCAACCCGGTGAGGGGATCGTGAAAGGCCTGGATCAATAGATTGGCCTCGCGCTGTTTCATGGCCGAGATGTCGCGCACCGTAATCAGGGCGGCGGCCTCCCCCAAGCCTTGCAGCGGCACACCACTCACGGCCACCCAGCGCCTGTGGGGTGACGCGTTGACCGCCAACAGCAACTCTTCGTGCTGGAAGGGCTGACCCGCCAGCACCCGTTGTAGGGGCAACTCTGGGAGGGTTAGGGGGCGATCGTGGCTGTCTAAGAGCTGGTAGGTCCCGTGACCATGGCCCCCTAGGCCAGCAATGCTGCCGGGTAAAAGCGCGGTCGCCGCCGGGTTAGAAAATAGTGGGTGGCCTGCCTGGTCAACCACCACCACGGCGTCTGGCAGGTGTTTGAGCACGGCGAGGTAGATCTCGACATCTGGGTTGGGGGGGGGTGCCATAGGACGATCGTACAAAGGGAGGAGGACAGAGGGAGACGGCCTGAAACCGACCATTGGGGAAGAGGTTTGAAAAGGTCATCCTCTGGTGTTGCTAGCCCTAGGGCTCCCACCCTGAGGTATGAGCCCCCTTGACCCGCTTGCGCCGGGTAAAGGCAGACTCTTTCTGGCGTTTCACCCGCCCTCTGCTTCAGTCTGCCCAGAATCGTCACCCAACTATGCCCTGGGTTGCGCCCTGATTTTGCCCTCCGCTACCGCGATGCTAGACGCAGAAGGCGACCATTGCCATACTTCAAAACCATG
>JAIXUR010000487.1 GCA_027483425.1 Cyanobacteriota bacterium
CGTTAACCCCTACCTGCCCAGCCAAATCGAAGGGGGGCTGATTGCCCTGCCCAAGCGCCCCGATGGCGGCATTGTCAAGGTCGAGGCCGACGCCGATATTGCTGCGTTTAAAGCCCAGTTCAAAACCCTGGGGGATCTGTACACCGGCAGTGCCGTTGAGCAGCAGGGGGCTATTTTGATCGACGCCCACTATGCCGGTAATGCCGCTGGGGCCACCCCCACCGCCCGCCCCGAAGATACCATCGTGGGCGCGGACGGTACCCTGTTCATCGCCTTTACCTCGGGTACCCCCGGCAGTGATGGTGGCCCTGACAAGGCCGTTTTCACCGGCCCCACCGGTCAAAGCCCCTACGAGTACGGCTGGATCGTGAAGCTCCAGGAAGTCGGCAATGACCCCGCCGCCATGACCTTCCGCTGGGAGAGCCTGCGGGTGGGCGGCGAACCGGCCGAAGGCGGCATGGGCTTCTCTAACCCTGACAACCTAGCCCTCGACGGCCAGGGCAACCTCTGGATGGTGACCGACATGTCTAGCGATAAGCAGAACCGAGCCGTCCCTAGCCGCATTGACGGCGAGGGTAAACCGGTGAGCCAATCAAACCTGCGGGGCCTGTTTGGCAATAACACCATCTGGTACATGCCCCTGCAAGGGGAGAATGCCGGTAAGTCCTTCGTGTTCGGCTATGCCCCGATGGATGCCGAAATGACCGGGCCCTTTTTCACCGCTGACATGAAGACTCTGTTCATCTCGGCTCAGCACCCCGGCGAAATTAACGGCATTCGTCAGGATATGGCCACCGAGACTCGCGCCTTTGCCATGATGACCACCGATGGTAAGGAGTTTATGCAGCAGCGTCAGGTGCCCGTGGGCTCTAACTGGCCTGACAAAACCACCAACGCGGCTCCCCGTCCGGCGGTGGTCGCCATTCGCAAGACCAACGGTGGCGAACTAGTGTAGGGTCAACGTCAGTTGACCCTACACTAGTTGTCGGGGAAAAGGGGTGGGGCTACGGCTCGCCCCTTTTTTATGCCAGTGGCTCGGGGATCAGGACATTGAGGTGATCCCCGGTGGTCAGCAAGATCCGCTAAAATGTGCTTCTGCCTGGGGGTAACTACCTGCCGGGCAGGTTCCCCTGCGCTATGGCTGGTTCTATGACCCAACTCAACAACGGCATCACGCTATTTTTTAGCCTGCTGGTCGAGGCCATGCCCTTCCTGTTGATCGGGGTGTTGTTTTCGAGTGTGCTGCTGCTGTTTGTCGATGAGCAAAAGCTGCTGGCGATCATGCCCAAAAACGTGGTGCTGGCGGCGCTGGCGGGGAGTCTGATTGGCTTTATGTTTCCGGTGTGCGAGTGCGGCAACATCCCCGTGGCCCGGCGACTGCTCATGAAGGGAGCCCCCTCGGCGGTGGCGATCGGTTTTTTGCTGGCGGCCCCCACGGTAAACCCGGTGGTGTTTTGGGCCACCTGGATTGCCTTTCGCGATCAGCCCGAAATTGTGTTTCTGCGGGTGGGCTTTACGCTGATTGTGGCGGTCACCATTGCCCTGATCTTTAGTGCCCAAGACGATATGCGCCCTTTCCTGCAGGATAACCTCACCCGCATGATGGGGGAGCCTGAGTCTAGCGCCGCCGCCGATCCTGAGGTGTCACCCCTGCTGAAGTCGGGCACGTTTTTGATGCAGTCACCGGGGCAGTTGCTGCAACTCGATGCCCCGCCCGCCCAGGTGTTGGCCCAGGTGGCAGTGGCTCCGCCCCCCCTGGGCACCCGGCTACAAATGATGGTCGACAATATGGTGCTAGAGCTGCGGGAGCTGGGGGCCGTGCTGGTGATCGGCAGCGCGATCGCCGCCCTCGTTCAGGTGGCTGTGCCCCGGGAGATCATCCTGGGTCTAGGCCAGGGGCCAGTAACCTCCATTTTGGCCATGATGGCCCTGGCCTGGGTGGTATCTATCTGTTCCACCGTCGATGCGTTTTTTGCCCTGTCCTTTGCCTCTACCTTCACCAGTGGGGCCCTGCTGGCCTTTCTGGTGTTTGGCCCCATGATCGACCTCAAAAACATCAGCCTGCTGTTGACGGTGTTCAAGGGGCGAGCCATTGTCTATCTGTTTGCCCTGGCGGCGCAGCTGATCTTTTTACTCACCCTGATCATGAACCTCTACACGAGCTAGGGGCGTTAGGGGCCAGTTCGCTGCCACAAACTGGCCCCCGTTGAGTTTGTTTTCCTGCCGATGTGTCTCTGTAACCAGCCCCGATGACCTCACTGTCTGGCCCAAATTCTAGTCCTAACTCTGGCCCTAACTCTGGACCCAAGGGTTCCCGTGCCCCTGGCCAGCGGTTCATGCCCTGGCAGGCCCTGATCGATGCCATCATGCTGTTGCTGTGGGGGCTGATGCTGCTGCGCTTTACGGTCACGGGCAAGCTGTACCTGCTGCTGCACCCCGACTACATGTGGCTGGCCCACCTGGCCATGGTGCTACTGCTGGGGCTGGGGCTGGCCCGTTCGGTGCAGGTGTGGTTGAGTTACCGCCAGGGGCGAGGGCGATTTCTCCGTAGCCAAGAGCACGTGGCCCTGCTGCCCCGGCATTTCAGCGTGGGCCTGTTGATCGCCATTGCGATGGTGGGGCTGATCTACACCCCCCGACCCTTCGCCAGCGAGACCGCCTTTCAGCGGGGCATTACCGATGTGCTAGGCCAAACGCGATCGCGGCCCCAGCGGTTTTCCCTCAGTGGCGAGTCTGAAGACCGCACCATTGTGGACTGGGTACGCACCCTGAACGTGTATCCTGAGCCAGATGCCTACACCGGTCAGACGGCCAAGGTGAGCGGGTTTGTCACCCACATCCCCGGCTGGCCAGAGAACATGATCATGATTTCGCGATTTGTGCTCACCTGCTGTGCCGCCGATGCCTACCCCGTGGGGCTGCCTGTAGAGCTGCCCGCTGGCAGCCCCCGCCCTGCTCCCGACACCTGGCTGGAGGTGTCAGGCACCATGCAGACCACCAGCCTCGACGGCAAGCGCCAGCTCGCCATCGGCTCGGCCACCCTGACCGAGATTCCTGAACCCCGTACCCCCTACGAATATTAACTATGGCCCGTCGCCGCTCCCGTCGCCCCCAATCCTCACGGTTGGCTCAACCCCTCGATCGCGTCGCCTTGATGGTCATGGCCGGGCTATCGCTGGCCCTAGGGCTGCTGATTCTCTCGGGCGACCACGCCACGGCGCGGGTGCGTGACTTTAGCTGGCAGGATCGCCAGGTGGGGGCCGAAGACCGGGCTTTTTTAATCACCTTCAGTCGGCCCATGGATGTGGCCAGCGTAGAGCAAAACCTGACCGCCGACCCACCTCTACCGGGCAAGGTCAGCTGGGCCGGACGACGCATGGCCTACACCCTCACGGCACCCTTGCCCTACGGCGAGTCCTTTACGGTCAGCCTGGAGGGTGCACGCGATCGCTACGGTGCTAACGCCGATCGCCCCGGCCATTTCGAGCCCTTTGAGGCCACCTTTCAGACTCGCCAGCGGGCCTTTTTGTATATCGGCACCACCGGCGACGAAGCTAACCGTCTGGTGCTGGCCGATGTGGCTCGCCAGGAGCGCACCATTCTGACCCCCAAAACCCTCTCGGTGTTGGCCTTTGAGCCCTACCCCCTGGGCGATAAGGTACTGTTTTCGGCCAGCGATACCAGTCAGCAGGATGGCAGCCTGCTGAACCAGCAGATCTACACCGTCACCACCGGCATTACCCCCCGTCCTCCGGTCGATTTCACCCGCGATCGCCCCCCCTTCTGGCAACAGGTCTTGCCCCCCCGCCCGCCCGTGCCCTCCGGGGAGCTCAGCCTGATTCTCGACAATCAAAATTACCAAAATCTTAAGTTTGACCTCTCCCCCGACGGGCAAACCATCGTGGTGCAGCGGGTCAACCAGCAGGACCCCGCCGACTTTGGCCCCTGGCTGGTACGTCCCGGTGAGTCCCCTAGACCGATCGAAACCGAGCCTGGCGGCGATTTTTTAATTGCCCCCGACAGTCAATCGCTGCTGCTGCTCCAGGGCCAGGGCACCGCCATTATTGATCTCGGCGACGATGTCAGCCGTGGCCCCCGTCAGCCCCTCGACTTTTTGCCGAACTATGGCCGGGTACTCGACATGGCCGCCGATGGATCCGCCGCTGCCATGGTCAACTTCAACCAAGACGACCCCGAAAAGCGCTTTACCGAATCGCTGTTTTTAGTCACCAACCAGGGGCGCGAAGAGGAGCTATTGCAGGTTAACGGAGCCATCCTAGAGGCCGCTTTTGACCCCACCCAGCCGGTGCTTTACGTGCTGGCCAGTGAACTGATCGACCCCGCCGATAGCCTAGAAGAGCCGATCCTCCAAGCCACCGATGCCTACGTCGAACAGCCCCTGCTGCTGGCGATCGCGCTGACCAGCGGCGAGGTCAGCCCGCTTCTGCGCCTGCCCCAGCAGCAGCCCATTCACCTGAGCGTGGCCCCCGACGGGCGAGCGCTGTTGCTCGACCTGGCTGGGGCGGACACCGGGGCGGGTGCCCCAGAAGCGCCTAAAATTTGGTACCTGCCCGTGGTTCACCAAGCCACCCAGGCCGCATCCCCAGCGGCGGAATCTCCAGCGGCCAAATCCCAACCGGCTGAGTCCCCAGCGGCGGAATCCCCAGAGACTAAAGGCCCAGGGGCTAAGACCTCCCCACTGGAGTCCGCCGATGCTAGCCCGGCGTCTGACCCCGCCGCCACGTCTGAGCCTGCCGTGACACCTCCCACCCTGGCGGCTCCAGAAGAGTTTCCCTTCAGCGGCATCCAGGCCACCTGGCTGCCCTAGCCCCTCACAGACCCGTCGGCGGACTCTCACCCCGGCTGACAATGCCCGACCACTGCACCTGCTTTTCCCCAGTCCGGCGATAGGAAAAGAACCGCTCGGGCTCTTGGAAGGTGCAGTGGGGGGCGATCGCCACCTGATCCCGACCTAGGCCCAGCTGCGCCAGTTGCCAGCCATTGGCCAGGCGAACATCCAAACGAACCTTGCCAGGGGTGGCGTCGGGGCGAACGGGGGAATTGTCCCACTGCTGCAATGCGGCCACCACCGCCCCATCGTCGTCAGGGGCGGCGGCGATCAGGGTGCGCCCCACCGCCGCCGCCACGTCGAGGGAAACCTGGTACACCTCCCCCGCAATCGCGGGGCCAATGGCTACGACTAAATCATCCAAGCGACTGCCCTGGGCCTGCATCTTGCCCACGGCCGCCGGCACAATCGCCTGGGCGGTGCCCCGCCAGCCCGCATGGATAGCCGCTACCTGCCCCGTGGTGCGATCGCCAATCAACACCGGGCTACAGTCGGCCGAACACACCCAGAGGGCCTGGTTAGCGCCATCGCTGAGCAGCCCATCGGCCTCGGCCTTGGGATCATCGGCCTGACCAGCTGGAAGGTCTGCGGGCGTTAGCACCCGATTACCATGCACCTGCTTCACCCGCTGCACCGCCGCATCCGCCGCCAGGGTCCCCACCAAATCGGTCGGAGACTGGGGCCAAAACTGACGGGTAAAAAAGCCGTGGGGCCACGGTTGAAGTAGATCACAGGTCAGGCAGTCCCGCCCCTGCCAGGTTTGCCAATGCCAATCTGCCATGGTGTATTCCAGTGCGCTCCCTAAACCTCTATGATCCTATAACGAGGGGCTACAGGGCAGCCGTAACCCTCTTCAGTGGGTGTCTGAAAAGCCGCAGAGCGTCTGGCTTTATACGGCGAAAGCAGGTCAAGGTAGCGCATACCTGAGGACAAGGGCTACCCGTTTCAAAGATCCCAGAATGGCTCCAAAGTCCCTGCCAATGTAGAGCAGGCGTTAAGCTGCCCCCCAATTCCATCAAGTTCTATTTTGATGCCGCCCGGGCCCCAGTCTGGAATTGCCTCAGGTGTTAGCGTAATGACTATATGTGAATCCCTATCTGTAACGCTCCTATTTGTAACGCTATATCCCAGGATTAGTATTTGGTGAATTTAGATCGACTACGACAAGCCGTTCTGCTTCCCCCCGAAACCCTCGGAGTCCTGCCCAGCTATCGGGCCCTGCGACCACAGTTTCACCTGCACTGGGTCGACCAGATTGACTCCACCAACCATGAATTGGCAAAAATGATGGCCGCTGGGGCACCGGCGGGCACCGTGGTGATCGCCGACACCCAGTGGGGCGGGCGGGGGCAGTGGGGGCGGCAGTGGCAGTCTCCGGCGGGAGGGC
>JAIXUR010000094.1 GCA_027483425.1 Cyanobacteriota bacterium
AATGGAGGCGGTACTGGGCAGGGGATCCATGTGGCCCATGTAGCCGGGGTGGGCGGGGTTCATCGACTGGGCCATAAGATCGCCCAGCCTCTCTAGCAGCGGTGCGATCGCGATCGGCTGGTCGGGAATCCCCGGAAAGTCCACAGCATTGACCTGGGGCAGGGGAACGTGACGGGCCGCCCCGGCCAGATAGTCAAGAATTTGCTCGGTTACCCTTTGCAGCACCGCCTCAATGGCTACTCGATTGTAGCCCTGGGGGTCAATAAATGCGTTAACAGGCAGATCGGAGAGCGCCAACGTACACCTCTAGGGTCAGACATGGCCCAATTATCCCGCCAATGGCGTTAGCCAACCACGCCACTCCCATCAGCAAGGCATCAAAGCGCCTGGGGCTTCTAAGATAAAGACCTGTAGATAGACTCCCTCCCCAGTAGCCCCCCATGAAACTTGCTTTCCAGACCTTCACTGTCCATAAGCGCGTACCGCTCACCATCAGTCGCGGCACCACAGCCCAGTCCACCAACCTCTGGTTCAAACTCAGCGCCGAGGGGGTAGAGGGCTGGGGAGAAGCTGCCCCGTTCTCCATCGGTACCCATCAGCAACCCCTGGAAATGTTGATGGCAGACGTGGCCCAATTAAAGCCTGTCCTGGAGCCCTACCACCCCCTCGATCGTCAGGCCATTGAAACAGCCGTGGCCGCGTTATCCCTCCACTCCGCCACCCGCGCCGCCCTAGATGTCGCCCTGTGGGACTGGTGCGGCAAGGCGACCGGGCAACCGATCTGGCGGCTGTTAGGGCTAGATTTAGACCGCATTCAACCCACCTCCGTCACCGTGGGCATTTCCTCCCCTGAGGCTGCCCAGCAGCGATCGCAGGATTGGCTACAGCAAACCTCCGCCCGCGTCCTTAAAATCAAACTCGGTAGCCCCGCCGGCATCAGCGCCGATCAAGCCATGTTTCAAGCCCTGTACAGCCGTATCCCCGCTGATATTAGCCTCAGTGTCGATGCCAACGGCGGCTGGAACCTAGCCGATGCCATGGTGATGGCCGATTGGCTGAGCGATCGCCGGGTCACCCACCTAGAGCAACCCCTACCCGTGAGCCAGAATGCCGACCTGGCCCAGCTCAAACAGCAATCCCCCCTGCCGATCTTTGTGGACGAAAGCTGCTTCAATAGCCAGGATATTCCTCGCCTAGCGGATTTTGTGGATGGCATTAACATTAAGCTAATGAAAGCGGGCGGGCTGACCGAGGCGTTGCGGATGATCCACACCGCCCGAGCCTGTGGCCTGCAGGTCATGTTTGGCTGCTACTCCGATAGCAGCCTAGCCAACGGAGCCATGGCGCAGCTATCTCCCCTGGCCGACTACCTCGACCTCGACAGCCACCTCAACCTGCGTGATGATCCGTTTACAGGTCTCACCCTGGTCAATGGACGGTTGCTGCCCTCCACCAACCCTGGACTTGGACTCGACTATGTATCTTAAGCCCGACAGCCGCATTGCCCTACTCATGCACGAGGGAACCCAAAACTCCATGGGCAAAACCGGGCTGGCCCTGCTGCGGTTTAGCCAGTCCCCCATCGTGGCCGTGATCGATTACCAGTCCGCCGGGCGATCGCTCCAGGCCCTCACCGGCATCGACAAGCCCATCCCCATCGTGGAGTCTCTCACCGCAGCGCTGCCCTTCACCCCCGAGGTATTGGCGATCGGCATTGCCCCCTCCGGCGGCAAGCTGCCCGAGGCCTGGTTCCAGGAGATCGAGCAGGCGGTCAAAGCCGGGCTGAGCATCGTCAACGGCCTGCATACGCCCATGGCCAACCATCCCGCCCTGCAGCCCTGGCTCCAGCCCCACCAGTGGATCTGGGATGTGCGCCAAGAACCCGACGGCCTCACCGTGGGCAGCGGGCAAGCGAGCCAGCTCTCCTGCAGGCGCATTTTGACCGTGGGTACCGATATGTCCATCGGCAAAATGTCGGCCACCCTAGAACTCCACCGCGCCTGTCTGCGGCAAGGGTTGCGCTCCAAGGTGATCGCCACTGGACAGACCAACCTCATGCTGGGGGATGATGGCGTGCCCCTCGATGCCGTGCGGGTAGACTATGCCGCCGGAGCCATCGAGCAGTTGCTGCTACGCCATGGCCCCGACTACGACTTCGTGTTTGTGGAGGGGCAAGGGTCGCTGCTCAATCCGGCCTCAACCGCTACGCTTCCCCTCCTGCGGGGCACCCAGCCCACCCATCTGGTGCTGGTTCACCGGGCCGGGCAAACCCACATCAAAAACGTACCCTGGGTCAAAATTCCCGATCTCAACAGCGTGGTGGCCCTCTACGAACAGGTGGCCACCGCCGCCGGGGCCTTTTATCCGGCTAAGGTGGTGGCGATCGCCCTCAACACCGGCGACCTCAGCGCCGATGCCGCCGATGCCGCCATCCAGGCTGTAGAAGCCCAAACAAAACTACCCTGTGCGGATATATTCCGTACAGGGGCCGAAAAATTATTAGCGCCGATTTTGGCTTAAACGAGCTATTTTTTGCGGAGACGGTAGGTAATGCGCCCCTTGGTCAAGTCGTAGGGCGTTAGCTCCACCTTGACCCGATCCCCGGGCAAGATTTTGATGTAATTACGCCGGATCTTGCCCGAAATGTGGGCCAGAACATTAAAACCATTATCCAAATCTACCCGAAACATCGCGTTGGGCAACGACTCGGTAATAGTACCCTCCATTTCAATTAGGTCTTGCTTAGACAAGCTGAACTCTCCCTAAGTACAAAATCAATAGGCTGAACTCTAGCATAACCCCAGCCACTACTCCATCACCAGGCGCTTTAGATCGCTATACACCGCTTCCATGGTCTGGCTACCCTCTATCGAAACCAGCTGCTGCCGACTGCGATAAAAGTCAATGAGCGGCTCAGTTTGCTGACGATAGACCTCAAGCCGATTTAGAATCACCGACTCTTCATCATCCTCTCGCCCCCGCTGCAGCAGCCGAGCCACAATCACATCATCCTCAACATCCAGGTTGACCACAAAATCGACGGGCTGGTCAATCTGCTCCAGCAGCTGCTGCAAAAACTCCGCCTGGGGCACATTGCGCGGAAAACCATCCAACAACCAACCATTCTGAGTATCATCCTGACCCAGGCGCTCCTGAATGAGGCCCAGAATGAGGTCATCGGGCACCAGTTCCCCATCGCTCATGTATTGATCGGCTTTTTGGCCCAGTTCACTCCCTGCCGCCACGGCTGACCTGAGGATCTCCCCAGTAGAGATATGCGGTACCTCACAGTCCTTCGCCAGCATAGCGGCCTGGGTGCCCTTACCAGCCCCCGGTGGCCCGAGAAAAATGAGTCGAGTCACTACTGTTTCACCATCCCTTCGTAGCGTTGCGAAATCACATAGGTTTGGATCTGCTTAGCGGTGTCAATGGCGACACCTACCAGAATCAGCAGCGACGTGGCGCCGAAGCCCCGGAAGGTCTGCACCCGGGTCAAGCTTTCGACAGCACTGGGAACAACCGCCACCATACCTAAGAAAATAGCGCCTAGAAACGTCAGCCGGTTTAGAATGCGGCTGATGTATTCCGTCGTCGCCTTACCAGGGCGAATACCGGGAATGCTGGCCCCCATCTTTTTCAAGTTACGCGAGACATCGTCCGGGTTCATGACCAGGGATGAATAGAAGTAGCTGAAGAAAAGGATCAAAACCAGATAGAGCGAAACGTAGAACCAGGACGTTGGGTTCAGGTAATTGTTCACAAACTGGCTAAACCCAGGGTTGCTGACGTACTGAGTCAGCGAAATGGGCAACACGAGCACAGCCGAGGCGAAGATGATCGGCATCACCCCACCCTGGTTGAGCCGCAGAGGTAGGTAATTACTCTGCTCTAGATACAGTTTACGACCCACCTGGCGGCGAGCCGAGATGATGGGAATGCGTCGAGTTCCCTCTTGCACAAAGACAATGCCCACGATCATGGCCAAAAAGGCCAGCATGAGAATAATGATGCCGCCGACCAAACCGCGATCGCCGCTCTGGGCCAACTCAATCGTCTGACCTAGCGATCGCGGCAGGGTCGACACAATGTTCAAGAAGATTAGCAGTGACGCACCGTTGCCAATACCCCGCTCGGTGATCAGCTCTCCCACCCACATCACAAACATAGAGCCTGCGGTCAGAGCAATCACCGTCTGGGCTATAAAGGCAGGCCCAGGAACCTGGGCAAACTGATACAACAGGAAGGAGGACAGCAACGTGCTCTGCAAAATCGCCCAGCCCAAAGCCACGTAGCGAGTAATTTGAGAAATCTTGCGCCGCCCGGCTTCCCCTTCATTCTTCTGCAAATCCTCTAGCTGAGGCAGGGCTGCCGTCAGCAGCTGCATAATAATTGAGGCGTTAATGAACGGCAAAATGCCCAGAGCAAAAATACCCAGGGCAGACAGACCACCGCCAACAAAAATATCGAGAAAGCCAACAAAGCCCGCCATGCTTCCCGACTGAATCGATGTCGCAAAGGCCTGACGGTCAATCCCCGGCACCGGGATAAAAATTCCCAGTCTCACCAGCACCAGCAGGCCCAGGGTGACTAAAAGACGACTACGCAGGCCAGCAGCCTGGGCCATCTGCATAAATGTCTCCTGCGCGCTGGGATTTTTACCCCGATTTACGACCATGCGACAGTACCTCAGCCCTATATTTAGCAATAAATTGACGGCAACGATTATCCATAGTTCCTATGGATTCAGCCCCAGCCCTAGTCTAAGGGATGAGCGAGTCATCTCGCTAGGAGACCACTTCCCAGGTACCGCCAGCCTGCTCAATTTTTTCCTTAGCTGACTGGGTAAAGGCCGCCGCCTTAACGGTCAAGGCGATCTCCAACTCACCATCACCCAGCACCTTCAGGGGGCCGTCGTTGGTGGTCAAAATACCCGCTTCCAGCAACGATTCTAGAGATACCTCAGTACCTTTAGCCAGACCAGCTAGGCCCTTAACGTTGATGATGGTGTATTCCTTCTGATTGACCAGAGGAAAATGCTTGAGTTTAGGAATGCGCCGGTAGAGGGGCATTTGGCCACCCTCAAACCCAGGTCGGGTACCACTACCCGAGCGAGATTTTTGGCCTCGCATGCCGAAGCCGCAGCTGGCACCTTGGCCAGCAGAAATGCCGCGACCAACGCGGCGACGGCGGCGCTTAGAGCCTGCTTGTGGTTGTGCGTCGTTGATTCTCATGGCTGAGGAAAATAAAAACAGCGATACCGAAAGGAATTAAATGTACAGTTGCTCGACCGGAATATCCCGCTCGTCGGCCACGTCAGCAAAGGTGCGGAGGGAAGCTAGAGCATCAGCCGCCGCGCGAGCATTGTTGAGGGGGTTGTTAGACCCGAGCTGCTTAGCCAGCACGTTGCGCACGCCCGCCAGTTCTAGCACCGTTCGCACAGCACCACCGGCAATTACCCCAGTACCAGGAGCGGCTGGACGCATAAACACCTTAGCGCCCCCCCCAATGCCGTTAGAGGGATGGGGAATAGAGTAGGAGCGGGTGAGGGGCACATCTACCAGGTGCTTTTTGCCATCGGCCACGCCCTTTTTCACGGCACCGATCACATCCCCAGCCTTGCCGACGCCAACGCCAACCTGACCTTTCTCATTTCCAATCACCACAATGGCGCGGAAGCTAAGCTTTTTACCTCCCTTCACCACCTTAGTTACGCGACGAATTTGCACGACGCGCTCCTGCCAGTCGGTTTTCTTTTCTTTAGTACGCGCTTCTTTGCGACGGTTTGCCATGCCTTTCCCAGCCTTGTTTACATCAAGCAAAATCAGGTGTTTTCTATCAGCGACCCATTACTTCGGACTACAGGCTCAAGCCAGCTTCACGGGCTGCATCGGCCAAAGCCGCTACTCGTCCATGGTAGAGCTTGCCGCCCCGGTCAAAGACAACCTGGGTAATGCCAGCTTTTAGCGCTCGTTCGGCCACCAGTTTGCCAACAATGACAGCCGATTCCTGGGTTGCCCCTGACTCATCGGTGAGCACATCAGGCTCAACCGTAGAAGCCGCCACCAGGGTATGGTGGGCCGTATCATCAATGATCTGAGCGTAGATGTGCTGGTTCGAACGAAACACAGCCAAACGGGGCCGCTCAGGGGTGCCAAACACACGGCGGCGAATGCGGACGTGGCGGCGACGGGTTAATTCTTTACGACTTGCTTTCATGGCTTACTTCTTCCCTGACTTACCGGCCTTACGTCTGACCTGTTCACCGGCATAGCGCACACCCTTGCCCTTATAGGGTTCCGGGGGGCGACTCGCCCGAATGCTGGCGGCAATATCTCCAACCAGCTCTTTATCAATACCGCTGATGATGACGTTGGTGTTGTTCTCAACCACAAACTCAATCCCGGCGGGGGGCTCAAACACAACGGGATGGCTGTATCCCAGACTCAGGTTAAGGGTACGACCCTGAACCTGGGCCCGGTAGCCAATGCCCTGAATCTCTAGACGCTTTTGGTAACCGTTAGAAACCCCTTCGACCATATTGGCCACCAGGGTGCGACAAAGACCATGACGCTCCCGAGCAATCCGGGAATCATCCTTGCGATTCACCAACACAGTGTCGCCATCTTGAACTACTACTACCCCGCTGGGTAGGGTGCGAGACAGCTCGCCCCTGGGCCCTTTAACCTGAATATCCTGACCGTCAATCGCGATTGACACCTTAGCCGGGACTGGGATTGGCCGCTTGCCAATACGTGACATGATGCAAAACTCCTAAATCCTTAGCACTCGATAACGCCCTTGATGAATAGCTGTGGGTCGACGATACAGGCATCACCCCCAGCCAGTTCGTCCTACCAGATGTAGCAAAGCACTTCACCACCAATGCCCTGGCGACGTGCATCGCGGTCAGTCATGATGCCGCTAGAGGTGGAGATAATAGCGATGCCAATACCACCCAGCACCCGAGGCAACTCCTTCCGGTTAGAGTAAACGCGCAGACCGGGCTTACTAACGCGGGTAAGATTACGAATGATGGGCTGGCGGGTCTTGCCCTTATATTTGAGAGCGACCACCAGCTGAGGCCACTCGTCAACGGAGGTCTCGGAGTAGTCCGTGATGAAGCCTTCTTCCTTGAGCACCTTGGCGATACTCCGGGTCATCCCAGTGGAAGGAATGTTCACGGTTTGATGCCGCGCCAGGTTCGCATTTCTGATGCGAGTCAACATATCCGCAATTGTGTCGTTAGCAGCCATAGTTCTAGTACGCGTATAAACCTGTGTTAGTTGTCACGGAACGGCATACCCAATTCCTTGAGTAGCGCTCGGCCTTCTTCATCGGTGTTGGCGGTGGTCACAATGGTGATGTCCATACCGCGGATTTGATCGATGCTGTCGTAGTCAATTTCAGGGAAAATCAGTTGCTCCCGCAGACCCAGGGTGTAGTTGCCGCGTCCATCAAAGCTCTTGGGGCTAATGCCGCGAAAGTCGCGAATGCGGGGTAGGGTCAGGTTGATGAGACGGTTTAGAAAGGCGTACATACGGTCGGAGCGGAGGGTTACCATCACTCCCACAGGCATACCCTGGCGAATCTTGAACCCCGCGATTGCCTTTTTGGCACGGGTGACCACAGGTCGCTGACCCGTGATCAGGGCCAACTCACTCAGGGATGATTCCAGGGCCTTAGCATTTTGGGAAGCTTCCCCAAGCCCTCGGTTAACGGTCACCTTAAAAACCTTGGGCACCTGATGGATGTTCTCGTACTTAAACTGCTCCATCAGCTTAGGGACGATCGTTTCTTTGTACGTGGCTTTAAGCTGGTCAGTCATGGGTCGTTTCTACTGCTTTCCTGGGCTTGGTCAGGACTAAATGGTTCACGTTGGCCCCTGGGCCTAGTCGATGATCTCTCCGGTCTTCTTCAGCATCCGCACCTTACGGCCATCGTCGGTAAAGGTGTAGCAGATGCGGCTGGCAACCTTCTCTTTTTCGGAGTACAGCATGACGTTGGAGCTGTGGATAGGAGCCTCTTGGGTAACAATTTGGCCAGACTCCCCTTCCTGCTGAGGTTTGACATGCTTGGTACGAATGTTCACCCCCTGCACAACCACCTGGCTGGTTTTAGGGATGACGGTGAGCACTTCGCCCACTTTGCCGCGATCGCGCCCAGCAATCACCTGCACCGTATCACCCTTACGCACATGCACCTTGTGGCGTACAGCTTGCTTAGATGTTGTTGCCATTACAGAACCTCCGGTGCCAGCGACACAATCTTGGTGAAGTTTTTGTCGCGCAGTTCCCGGGCCACGGGCCCAAACACGCGGGTGCCCCGGGGGTTGCCATCCTGGTTAATCAACACAGCGGCATTGTCGTCAAAGCGAATGCTCATGCCACTGCTGCGTCGTAGACCCTTCCGAGT
Source organism: Cyanobacteriota bacterium (assembly GCA_027483425.1). Lineage (GTDB taxonomy): Bacteria > Cyanobacteriota > Cyanobacteriia > Phormidesmidales > Phormidesmidaceae > Nodosilinea. Next base: position 8,413 of record JAIXUR010000094.1, read on the forward strand.
ACGCACCACCACGGCGCGCACCACGTCTGACTTTTTAACCGCCATGTTGGGCAGCGCATCCTTGACCACGGCGATAATCACATCCCCTACTCCGGCGTAGCGGCGGTTGCCACCTAGCACCCGAATGCACATGATCTTCCGTGCACCGCTGTTATCCGCCACGTTTAAATACGATTCTTGCTGAATCACAATGTCCCCCTATGCGTCTGCCGCGCTATTAACAATGTCAGCTACCACCCAGCGCTTGGTTCGGCTCAGGGGACGAGTTTCACGAATGCGCACCTGGTCTCCTTGCTGGCACGTATTCTCTTCGTCATGGGCCTTGTAGCGCTTCGTTCGCACCACAATCTTTCCGTACTTAGGATGGGATGTACGACTTTCAACAGCAACCACGACGGTCTTATCCATCTTGTTGCTGACCACCGTTCCCACTCGTTCTTTAACCGCCATCTGGTTTACCTACTCCCTACGCTGATACGGATTCTGTTATGGATGCTGCCATGGCAGTCGCCTGAGCCTCCAACTCTGCTTCGATGGCAGCCAGTTGGCGCTCCCGCTGAACGGTCATCAGCTGAGACAGGCGATGACGGAGGTGTTTGAACTGGTGCACCTGCTTATCGAGTTGACGGGTGGCCTTCTGAAATCGCAGCTGAAACAGCTCACGCTTGGCTTCAGCAATGGCCGTCAGTACTTCTTCGTCACTCAGGCTGCGCGCCTCTTTGATATTGGACAGTGCCATGATCTATGCCTCCTTGCTGTCGCGCGCGATGAACTTAGTCTTGAATGGCAGCTTAAACGCAGCCAGCCGCATGGCCTCGCGGGCAGTGGCCTCGGGCACTCCGGCAATCTCAAAAACGATCCGACCGGGCTTCACCACGGCTACCCAAAACTCTGGGTTACCCTTACCCGAACCCATCCGGGTTTCCGCCGGACGCATGGTCACCGGCTTGTCAGGGAAAACACGAATCCAAATCTTGCCACCCCGACGCACGTAACGGGTCATGGCTCGACGGGCGGCTTCAATCTGACGGGACGTCATCCAGCATGGCTCGATAGCCTGGAGGGCAAAATCGCCGAAGGTGATATCGCTGCCCCGCTGAGCCATTCCGCGCATACGGCCGCGGTGCTGCTTACGAAATTTAGTTCTTTTTGGACTAAGCATGGATCGGCACTCGTGAAATCGGAGGTCAAAATCAATTTAGAGAAACGCAGGGGCAGACTAATCGTCGTTAGAGCGATCTTCAAACTGCTGGCGCCGCCGAGGCTGACGCCGCCGAGGCTGGGCATTGGGAGCGGCAGCCTGAGCCTCTTCCTGGCCTGGAATAATCTCGCCTTTAAAGATCCACACCTTAACGCCCAGAATGCCGTAGGTAGTCTGAGCCGTAGTGTAGGCGTAGTCAACGTCAGCGCGCAGGGTGTGAAGCGGTACTCGGCCCTCGCGGGTCCATTCAGTACGGGCAATTTCAGCCCCATTCAAGCGACCACTCACCTGAATTTTGATCCCCTCAACCCCAGCCCGCTGAGCCCGCTGAATGGCCTGACGCACCACTCGGCGGAAGGACACCCGTCGCTCTAGCTGCTGAATAATGTACTCAGCCACCAGGGCCGCATCGGCATCCACCCGGCTCACTTCAACCACGTTGACGCGAATTTGACGGTTGGGATCTTTGAGCAGCTTTTGCACACCCAGGCGCAGAGTCTCAATGCCCGCACCGCCGCGGCCCACAACAACCCCAGGACGGGCCGTACGCAACTCAAGATCAATCTGATCCGCCTTCCGCTCAATGCGAATATCAGCAATGCCAGCATTGCTCAAGGTTTTTTGAACATACTCGCGAATGCGGTAGTCTTCCTCGAGGAGATCAGGATAGCGAGTACCCTCCGCAAACCAGCGAGAGCGGTGCTCTTGAACTATTCCAAGGCGAAACCCGGTTGGATGAATCTTGTGTCCCACGAACTAAACCTCTGGAAATTGGTGTTTGAACAACTGGTGTATTAGCAACGGAATCAATATCAAAAACTGGCTAGTTGGCCGCAGGTGCCACAGCAATGGTGATGTGACAGGTAGGTTTGCGAATTGCGAACGCCCGACCCTGGGCCCGAGGTCGAAATCGCTTCAGAGAGGGGCCAGCATCGGCAAAGGCCTCGCTCACCACCAGGCCCGCAGGGTCAAGCCCGTTGTTGTTCTCAGCATTGGCAACCGCAGAACGCAACACTTTAATGATGGGTTCGCAGGCCTTGTAGGGCATAAATTCCAGAATGATCAGCGCATCTCGGTAACTCTTGCCGCGAATCTGGTCGAGTACTCGACGCACTTTGCGGGGTGACATGCGCACGTAGCGGGCCACTGCCTTAACCTGCCCTGAGGTATCTACAGCCATTTCTCCAGTTCCTCTACCTAATACCTAACGACGAGCTTTTTTATCGGACTTGGCGTGGCCGCGAAAGGTTCGCGTGGGGGCAAACTCACCCAACTTATGACCCACCATCTGCTCAGTCACGTAGACGGGCACATGCTGGCGACCGTTATGCACCGCGATGGTGTGACCAATCATCTGGGGCAAAATTGTGGACGCCCTAGACCAGGTCTTGACGACCTGCTTATCACCCTTGGTGTTGAGGGCTTCAATCTTGGAGAGAAGGTGGTCGGCCACAAAGGGCCCTTTTTTCAATGAGCGAGACATGATGCTTCAGCCCTAACAACAATCAAGAAACAGCCAACAGAACCCTTAGGCATTACGACCGCCACGCCCCCGCTTAGAAACGCGACGGCGACGGCGAACCACATATTTGTCACTATCTTTGTTTTTCTTCCGGGTCTTGTAACCCAAGGCTGGCTTACCCCAAGGGGTAACTGGGCCAGAGCGACCAATGGGAGCCCGGCCCTCACCACCACCGTGGGGGTGATCGACGGGGTTCATCACACTACCGCGCACCTCAGGACGGCGGCCCAGCCACCGCTTGCGGCCCGCCTTACCCAGGCTGACGTTGCGGATATCAGCGTTACCCACCTGACCGATGGTGGCGTAGCACTCGCGGCGCACCATGCGCACCTCCGTAGAAGGTAGCTTCAGGGTGACATAATCACCTTCCTTAGCCACCACCTGGGCACCGGTACCGGCGGAGCGCACCATCTGCCCACCCTTACCGGCCTGCATTTCAACGTTATGGACAGTGGTTCCCAAGGGAATCTTGTACAAGGGCAGGGCATTGCCCACTTCCAGCGGGGAATCGGGGCCAGACACCACCGTGGCACCCACGGCTAGACCCGCAGGGCAAAGAATGTAGCGCTTTTCGCCATCTTCATAGTGAAGAAGAGAAATGCGAGCATTGCGGTTGGGGTCATACTCAATGGAAGCGACCTTAGCCGTCACCCCAAGCTTGTTGCGGTGAAAGTCGATAACACGGTAGAGGCGCTTGTGTCCGCCACCCCGGTGGCGACAGGTGATGACCCCCCGGTTGTTGCGCCCCTTGGGGCGGTGGGTAGAGTGAGTGAGCGACTTCTCAGGCTCACTACGGGTGATCTCGGCAAACTCGGAAACGGTTCGCTCACGAGTACCAGGGGTATAAGGTCGATAGGAACGGATGCCCATGGGAGTACTTGCTGGCTACACGGCTAAACGGCGGACAGGGAAAATCTCGATCTCGTCTGAACTCGTCGGAAGTTTAGAGGTCGGGGAAGAGGGGAATGGAGTCTCCTACGGCCAGGGTGACCACGGAGCGCTTGTAGTGGGGACGATGACCCACAAAGCGACCCATTCGACGCTTTTTCTTGGGCGGGTTGTAGGTGTTGACCGACACCACCTTGACATCGAATAGCTCTTCGATCGCCGCTTTAATTTGCAGCTTGTTAGCGCGAGGATCCACCTCAAACACGTACTGGTTGTTCTCCAGCAGCAGGGTGGCCTTCTCAGTGATCAGAGGCCGACGAATCAGATCAGCCAGGGATGGGGTATTTGCGGCATTAATCACTGTAAACCTCCTGAATAGCCTCAAGGGCCGGGGATGTAATGACGAGATGATCGGCCGCCAGCAGGTCGTAAACATTGAGATTGGCAGCGGTAATCAGCTTCACATTTTCAAGGTTTCGAGCTGAAAGATAGACCAGCTCCTGGCGTTCGGCGATAATCAATAGAACCTTAGCGCCGGGATCAATGCCCCAGCGGGCAATAGCATCGAGCAGTTCACGGGTTTTGGGCCGAGAAAACTTGTCCTCAAACCCTTCGACCACCACCAGGTCGTCAATGCGCCCCTGGAGAGCCGTGCGCAGAGCCAATCGCCGCTCTTTGCGGTTCATTTTGACACTGTAATCGCGGGGCTTGGGACCAAAGATAACCCCACCGCCACGCCATAGCGGAGAACGGTTGGAACCAGCTCGAGCCCGACCGGTGCCTTTTTGGCGCCAGGGCTTGCGGCCACCACCGCGTACCTCAGCCCGGGTCTTGGTAGAAACCGTACCCTGGCGGGAATTGTTCATCTGTCGCACCATGGCGCGGTGAACAATGTGAGAGGCAGATTCGTCTTTGGCCACCTGAAGATCCAGGGATGCCTTACCCGCCTCTTGGCCCTCCCAGTTTTTTACGACGCACTCAACCATTGTCTGAACCTATCTCTTAAAAAGCTTTGGATGACCGAACGGCAAGGGCTGAATCCCTTGCCGTACCCTGATGCTTAAGCTTTAACCCACTTGGCCGGGGCTATGCTCAGCAATCCACCGGGCTTGCCAGGGATGGCCCCTTTGATCAACAGCAAGTTGCGATCGCTATCTACCCGCACCACCTGTAACTTGCAAATGGTGACCCGGACATTGCCCATCTGGCCGGCCATGCGCTTGCCTGGATAAACCCGACCAGGGGTCGTACCGGCACCGGTGGAACCAGGCTGACGGTGGTTCTTAGAACCGTGGGCCATGGGGCCGCGTCGGAAGTTGTGACGCTTTTGGTAACCGGCGAAGCCGCGACCAATGCTCTTGCCCGTGACATCGACGAATTGACCTTCAGTGAAGGTTTCGGCGGTCACGGCTTGCCCCAGTTCAAAGCCCTCGGCGGCATCGACCCGATACTCCTTCAGGTGGCGCAGGGGAACACTGCTGGAGCGGGCCAAATGGCCCAACTCAGGCTTATTTAACGCCTTCTCAGTCACCTCATCAAAACCCAGCTGGATAGCCGCATAACCGTCGGTATCCGGGGTCTTAATTTGGGTAACAACGCAAGGGCCAGCCTGCACCACCGTCACGGGGATAGCATTGCCTGCCTCATCGAATATTTGGGTCATGCCCAGCTTTTTGCCGAGAATACCGACTACCACAGCCCTATCTCCCTACTAACACACTACGAAATGCGCAGGACTCTCTGACTAGAGAGCTTTGCGCATCTACCACGACATCAACTTTTGAACATCCCAATTAATACAGACTCATTGGGATGAGTGGTACCGATACCATCGGTCACAATTCAAAAGAACGTTGACTTGCTCTAACCACAGACAATCTGTGGGACTAAACTGCAAACATTAGAATGCGGCAGTGCTCAGAACAGCCAAATGCCAGGACTTGGGCAACCCTTGTGGATCACACAGTATCCATTTCGTCGGCGATTTACCATACTACATGACTTAACTGGGTATGTCTAGAGGTATTTTGGAAAAGTTCTCCCCTTTCTCGAGTAGAGGCCCCGGCTGGGGAAAAGTCGCCCCCCGGAGCGGGGTTTACTCTCGGTCTGAACAGAGTACAATGACGCTTGTATTACCTGGCCGAGGGCAACTATGGCGCTGCTAACAACGGGCAAAACCTTTATTAAGGATCTAGAAAGCAACGGTGCGATCGCCGTGCGGATGCCCCTAGAAGGAGGGTTCGAAGGCCGCTACGAGCGCCGCCTGAAGACCGTTGGCTACGAGACTATGAATATAACGGCTCGGGGGCTGGGAGACCTATCCTCCTATTTGACAGCCGTCCACGGTGTGCGCCCGGCCCACCTGGGCAAAAAGACCCTCGGTAGCTCGGCGGCGGTCGGTTACACCTACTTCATTCCGCCTATGCTCACCTACCGCCTAGAGACCATGTCTAGCCAGGCTAAGGGCATGGTGCTGTGGATGATTGAGGGCCATATTCTGTCGCGCCAGGAGCTGGCCTATCTGGTGAGTCTGCCGACCCTTGAGCCCCGCGTTAAGGTGGTGGTGGAGATGGGGGGCGATCGCTCCTTTAGCTGGCAGCCCTTAGCCAAGCTGATTTAAATCCTAAGAGGTTGTTTGAAAAGCTAAAGAGCGTCTCAGATTACACCTAGGTCGTAGGCTAATGTCCTCAAAATTCAGCGTTTTGGCTGTCTCTTGGCGGCAAACTATACCTGGGACAACCCTTTTCAAACCACCTCTGGAGCCAGTTCAGCATCTATGGAA
>JAIXUR010000019.1 GCA_027483425.1 Cyanobacteriota bacterium
AGGATCGGGGCCGGGTTGGACTCGGCCCAAGCTGTGGGGGGGCGTGCCGGGCAGATCGCGCAGAGCCGCTCCCCGTGCTAGCCCATCGGGAATATAGGGCAGGGTATCGATGCGATCCTCCGGCACCAGGGGAAATTCTTGTCCCTCCTCGCGGCCAGGGGCTTTGCCCGCAACTTCCACCTTGACCGTCGGCAGATCGGCCCCATCCTTGGTAAAGAGCAGGCTGTACAGGGCCGGGCTGCGGCTGAGTTTGCCAGTGTCGTCATCTAACATGCCCAGGCGTTCGGCGATTTCAACGCTGGTGCGGGGGGGCAGAATGTGGCGATCGCTGGCGGTCAGATCGGCGGCATCGCCATCTTTGGCGGGCTGATCGTTGAAGGTGCGAATGACTAAGCGATCGAGTTGAGAGCCGGGATCGGTCACCCCCTTGGCATCGCGGAGCACCACCTGGGGAGAGATCACCGGTTCGTAGCGCACATAGGCTGCGCCCGCTGGGTCAGCGGGCAGCGCAAACTGCGCCGTGAGCTGGGGCAGTAGGGGATGATCGAGCCCCAGGCTGTTGCCGCAGATATCTACCACCCTGGCCCGTAGCCGATAGCGCCGCCCAAAGCGTAAACTGGGCAGCGATCCCGCCACAATTTTGAACTCCGTAGTCATTTTAAACGGTGTAGCCGGAACGTTTTGCTCCCCCTTGGATTGGCTTAAAACCAAGGTTGGATCGGGCTGACTGGAAAGCGCTTGATCGGGAAAGGGCACGCTTAAGCTCCAGCCCGACCAGCGGGCGATCGTCTCTTGCAGATAAATATCTGGGGCCGGAGGCTGGGGCTTGGTTGTGTCGGGGGCGGGTTGCACGGCGGCGAGTTGGGTGAACCCTTCTTGGTCGGTGGTGTTAAAGGGCAGGCCCTCGAGGGTGTAGGCGGCATCGCGGCGGTGCAGCGAATGCCATTGATTGGTGTGGCTATCCCAAATGTCGATGCGGTAGCCGTGGATCAAATCTTCGCCATAGAACAAGGCTGACTGGGCCTTGAGCTGATCATTGAAGGCTTTTGATTCCTTCAGCTTTTTAACCAGCTTGGCCCCGCGTTCGTCGGCAAACAGGGAAAACCCGCCGGAACGCAGGGATGGCAGGGTTACCCTCGGATCAAAGACTTCGGGATGGGGCGAAGCAGCGGGGCCGGGACGATCGCTGCGATCGCCCTGCACCGTTTCGGCGGTCATAATCACCTTATGCATACCGCCATCGACATCCACCTGGGACAGGCCAAATTGGGGTGGTTCAGCGGGCTGATCGACTTTGGGCAGGGAGCGCAGAGCCAGCAGTCCCATCGTCTCTAGGGGCGGCTGTGGCCCACCACCGCCCGCCATGGCCCCAGGGGCGAGTTGAAAGGCCTTGGGTGCTGTAAAGAAGGAAAAACTCTCGGCAGCGCCCCTGGCATAAACATAGGCCGTGGCCTGGGGCGGAACTGTGGGAGCCAACGCCCAGCCCCAATTGGCGATCGCATCCGTAACGCTGAGCTGGCCGGGGGAGGCGATCGCCACAAAGTCCTTGGGCAGCTCTAGATCGATGACTAACCCCAGCGCCCGCAACAGTTCAGGATAGGAGTTGAGGGAACCGAGCGCCTGGTGGAAATCGAGCAGTTTGGCAAAATCGGTTGGATTGTCATCCAGGGGCGTTCCCGGCGGGATCTTCTGACTCGAAACATAGCTATTGGCAATCGTTTTGCGAGTTTCGCTATCAAAGCGATCGGCCGGAATCAGCCCATCTTGGCCGGTGGCTTGTTCTCTTAATCGGCGGGACAGGGCTTGGGCGCTGGCTTGATATTCATAGCGATTTCGGTAGCTACGGTCGTCATTCCAGTTCACTTCTAAGCCAGAAACGAGATCTTGCAGCATGGCGTAGAGGTTTGCTTCCCCCTGGCGCGATCGCTCCCGTGATTCTGGCAGAGCCAGTTCAACGCTAGCCTGTTGGTACAGTCCCTTGAGCAGCGACAGAGCGCTGCGCGTAGACGAGGAAATGATCTGGCGATTGGTATAGTCGTCAAAGGTATGCGATCGCACCAAGGTTTCAGGCTTAAAGAGCGCTTCCCACAGGGTCGGCTCTAGGATTTCAGTGGGTACAGCGGCGGTAAAGGTGGCTCCAGCACAGCTCAAGGTTAGGCTTAATCCCGCCTCTTTTAGGTGCCCTGTCCAGGTGAGCCAATCGGTAAAGCTGGACAAGCTGGTTTCTACACTGGGCCCAGCCGGATTGGCAGGATCGGGATCGGCAAACAGGCGCGGCGATACGTACACCGATACGGGCAGGGTTTCGGCATCTACACTGATACCACGGGGCATGACGGTAAATAAAATCGTTTGGCTCGCCATGGGCTGATGTCCTCAAGCTGGTGGGGTTGGAGTGCGATCGCTGACAAGGTTGGGGGCTACAGGCCGTTTTGATTTGGCGTCATCAGGCAAACGCTCCGGCATACTCAGCCCAGATGGCCGGTTCCGTCCAGGTATCTTTAAACATCGGGTCGGCGCTTTTGCCGCCAAACTGCTTCTCAACCGTAATTTCGATCGATTTGCTGAAGCACAGGATTTCAATCTTGACGGTCAGACTAGCGATGCCAAAAGCCTTTTTGGTCTTACCTTCGTAGGTAAAGCTCAGCAAAAACTCTAAGGACAGGGAAATCAGCCCCAAAATCGACAGCTCGCCGCCCATGCGAAAGAAGCCAGTCAGGGTGGCATAGTCTTCACCCTTTTTGATCTCTAGCTTGAAGTAGATGCCCGCCATGATATGCACGCCACCGCTGGCGACGCCCAGATTAATAGACACCGAAGCCCCAAATTCAAAGGCGGCTTCGACTACTCGAAGGCCCTGCTGGGTATCAAGCTGTAGATGGAAGAAACCACCGCCGCCAAAGAAGGCGATGGTCAAGTTAAAGGGGTGCTGTTTTTCAGAAATGCCAAAGTCAAAGACGGGGTTGCCATCGGCAAAGGGCAGTTCTAGGGCGGCAGACAGGCTGACATCCTTGAGGGCGAACACGCCCACGGCGATGGTGGGTAGCCCGATCGCAAACCCCACCCGAATGCTGTCGGCGGTGACCGTTAAGCTGGGGCCTTTGCCAAACAGCTCCGGCGGAATGATCGTCTTTAAGTCTTCGACAAAGGCCAAATCACCGGTAAACTGTAACGGATTATCTGGATCTAGCTTGACCTGAACGTCGGTTTTTTTGCCGGTCTCTGACTTGAAAACGAACGCGATAAAATTCAGAATCAGAACATTCAGAAACGTTAGGGTAAAGTCGTTTAATGTGCCGCTAAATTCGGATTTACCTGCCGCGCCTCCAGTCGGTTTTTCGATCCGCCCATAGATGATCAGCCGCGTCGTTGCAGGGGCCCGATCAGGGGTAAATCGGAGAAAGTCGGGGCCAAATTCTCGAACTTTGGGCTCCCAGGTTAACTCAACAGCGGGAGGATTTGCATTGGGCAACGGCTGAATTTTGGGTGCATTACTCGCAAAGGTACCGCCTGGGGCGATCAGGTCGGTCAGGGGCAGTTTGCCAAAGAGTTTGGGGATATTGCTGGCATCGGCAGCACCAAAAAAGTCCGTGGGGTTAAAGGGATCTGGGCTAGCGGCTTTGGCTGGGGTGCCTGCGATCGCCCCCAGATTGCGGGTAAGGCTGCTAATGGCCATGTTGGGCGTCGCAATGCCCCCAGCCTTATCGGCTGGAACGTTGGATTGAACGGGTTTTATCAACTGAGCAAACACCCCATTCGCACCATCAAAGCCCGCCGCCACATAGGCGGGGTAATATTCAATATCAGTAGGCACCTGAGTACCCAGCAACTGCTCGACAGCAGCCAGGTTAACCGCCGCCTGTTTAAGCTTGGGCAAGAAACCGCCGGTCTCACCGCCGATGGGGGCGTTGTGCGTTTCAAAATAGAGCGATCGCGTCGTCAGCGTTGTGTTGTCGCTGTCGAGACGCGGGTCGCGATCGGCATAGGTGACGGGTTGCCCTGGCACATTACAGACTTTTCGAACCAGATTTTCCTCCAGGTCATAGTCTGTTTTGACCTGGGCAATTTTGCTGGTTTCACTGTTGGGCACAAAGATCAACGCGGTGGTGAAATCAATGGTTCGTCCGGTACTGTCTTGGCCAACGGCATGGAATTTAAAGTCTTTGCCGCTAACTCTGATCCAAAAGCAGTAGTCTGTGCGGCTGATGAGTTGCTTTTGGGGCAACTCAATATCAGGGGTGACTAAGGTCGTCAGTCGCACCTGCTTCAACGGCATCCCCAACCCATTATTTTCCAGGGGCTCCTGGGTGTAGTCTTTGAAGGGTTTGCGCACCACAATAAACATGCGCTGGGCCAGGTAGGCAAAGGGCGTACCATTGATGGTTTTAAACTTGCGCTCGGTCACTTTAATCAGCGCCGCCCGGTGTCCAAAGGGGTAGAGATAGCCCTCATAGACAATTCGCACGTAGTGATCGCGACCCTGGGTGGCCACATGTACCCATTCAGAAATATTCAATGGCCGACCAGTTTTACCAAATCGACGGACGAGGGGAATGCCCGCCACCCCTGGGAACTGGGCGACGATGCGATCGCCCATAGCCGGATCCAGCAGCACCATCAGATCTTCCAAGCGGGGATCGACCGGATTGGCGACTGGGTTGATATTGGGGTCAATGGGGCGCGGCATCGGAAAAATTGGCCCCAATACATTGGGAAGCCACTCCACTGGGGGAGTCCAATTACCGCGCGATTTTAGCCAGCCCCCCAGGGACGACAAGATCACCTGCTCCGCCTGGATCGGCGTTGGCACATAGTCGGGATAGATGGGGCGACGGTTTTCAACAAAGCCCCTGAAGGCCGAGGTCAAAATCACCAGCTCGTGGCGATCGTAGCCATTCATGGCCGTCAGCACATCTTGATTAGCCCATTGATCTGCCTTTCCTAAAGTGGGCCATTGACCCGATTCAGAATTCTCTGCGACATAGTCAGGGGACCAAAGGGCTCGCAGCGGTGCGGGTTTGGCCTTCGAGACATCAACAATTCTTTCACCCTCTCGATAGGCCAACCGGGTATGCCACAGCTCTGTGCGCCCGGCCTGGGTTTTGGGCGCGATCGCATGGTGCCAAACCACAGTCCGGTTAGGCGACAAAATCAACCGAAAGGGCATCTCGATCGCCGTTTCCGTGGCGCTGGGTGGGGCGATCGCGGGGGCATTAGCGCGTTGTTCGGGGGTGGATGGTTCTGGGATGGCGGCGATCGCTGAAACGCTTATCTCCAACCCCGTCCAGTTCAACAACCCTGCCGTGGTGTAGGGAATGCGGGGATTGCTGTTCGCGGGCAGTTGGAACACCAAACGGCTGGGCTGAGCAATTCTGGCTCTGGCCGTTTTTTTATCCTTCAGCAGTTCTTCAACGGGTTGGGAAAGTCCACCCTGGATGCGGCGGTTTTCTTCCTCAGGTTTTTTTTCAGTATTCTGACGCTTTGGCTCATCTTCTAAATTGTCCCCTGGCTCTTTCCTCGGTTCATAAACGGCTTCTTCAGCAATAGTCTGCGGCGGAAAATGGACGATCAGATAGGCGATTTGGGCCGCATCCGTAGCCGTGAGTACGGGGGTGGTACGATTCTCGGAGAGATCGCTGCGCGAATCGCTCCGATCTAACTGCAAATTGCGGCACTCAATCCGTAAATTGAGTAAATCGTCAGGACGAATTAACTCAACAATCGGATCAACCAACGGATCCAACGGATTTGGCAGCGCTGCAATCTTGGGGGCGACAATATGGGTTATGCCTGGCGGAAACTGGTCATAGAAATTTAGGTCACGTAAAATACCTCCATCGAGAATATCTCCCGTCGCGGCCACCGCAGCACTGGCATTGTAATACAGCACATGCTTTTGGGTACCAGCAATAGGATTCCAAGTGCTTGAGAGATTAGGATAATCTTGGAGGGGAATGTAGTTGCCTGCCGCGTCAATACGACTGATGCTTCCGCCCCCTTCAGTAACGTTGTAGAACAGGAAGTGGTTTTGGGTCGAGATTAGATCCGTCCAAACCGGGGTCGAGCCAGCGGGATAGCGATTGATAAATGAGTGATTTCCGGCCGGATCGATGTGTGCCGTGGCCAATTCTGTTGTGGCCGCGTTGTAATACAACACCGAATTTTGAATGGCAGCGATGTGGGTCCAGCCTAGATCAAAATCAGTGTGAGTTTGCAGCGTCTGATAGTTTCCCAGGGCATCGATCGCGCCAATGTCTGCCCGACCCGTTGCCCCATCGTAAAACAGGACATGATCTTCGGTAGTGGCAATAACGGTCCAAACCCCACGGCCCAGATCGCGCTGTAAAATTCGATGATTTCCAGCCCCATCCATGCGGGCTATGGCGATTTCAGTGGTGGTGCTGTTGTAATACAGCAGGCTGTCTTTCGTCGCAACCATGTGCGTCCAGCCCGGTGCGAGGGCGAAACGTTGCAGAAACTGGTGCCTTCCCAGCTCATCCAGGCCACCTGTGGCGGCTGCACCCGTGACAGTGTTGTAATACAGCAGAGCATTCAGAGTCATGGGTCTAGCCTCTTTGCGATCGTTAATTTTGCTGTATTGGGCCTGTGCTCACCGTAGTTCGCCAGAATAGCCCTTGGGTCAACCCCAGAGTCTGGCGATCGCCACGATCCTGTCCGGCATTGTTGTCGACCAGATTGAAAGTTTTAACTCAGGCACCCTTGTCGGCCTAGCTTTGCGTCATCGGACACAGCAGAGATCTCTCAACCGTAGAGCACTACGGTGATACTTGAATCTGGGTAGTCAAATATTTTTTGAGCTGATTTTCAGGATTAAAATCGAATTTTTATTAGAGGGTGTTTGAAAAGCCAAAGAGCGTCTCAAATTATGCCTAGATTGTAGGCTAATGTCCTCAAAATTGAGCGTTTTTGCTGCCTCTTGGTGGCAAACTATACCTGGGACAACCCTTTTCAAACACCCTCTGATTCTGGCCCAGGGGCCTGACCCAATCGCCCTGACCCGACCTTCCCACCGACCTGTAGCAGTTCCCTAGCACCATGGCTGAACAACCTTCTCCCCTTCCGGTCAACGACGATCTAGACCAGGCCACAGCCGAGATCGCCCCAGAGTCCCAGGGCGATCGGGCTCGGCAACTGTTGGGCATGAAGGGAGCTAAGGCGGGCGAAACCTCGATCTGGAAGATTCGTCTTCAGTTGATGAAGCCCATCACCTGGATTCCGCTGATCTGGGGCGTGGTGTGCGGGGCGGCCTCCTCCGGCAACTATCGCTGGAGTTTAGAGTACGTGCTGATTGCCGCCGCCTGCATGCTGATGTCAGGCCCGCTGCTGACGGGCTACACCCAAACCCTCAACGACTTCTACGATCGCGACATTGACGCCATCAACGAGCCCTATCGACCGATTCCCTCCGGGGCCATTTCGATCCCCCAGGTGGTGGCCCAGATTTTGGTGCTGCTGGTGGCTGGCATAGCGGTGTCCTACGGGCTAGATCGCTGGGCGGGCCACAGCTTCCCGACGATTACGGCCCTGGCCCTGGGGGGCTCCCTGGTGTCCTATATCTATTCGGCCCCGCCGCTGAAGCTGAAGCAAAACGGCTGGCTCGGTAACTATGCCCTGGGGGCCAGCTACATCGCGCTGCCCTGGTGGGCTGGCCATGCGCTGTTTGGCGACCTCACCTGGCAGATTGTCGTGCTCACCCTGTTCTACAGCCTGGCCGGGCTAGGCATTGCGGTCGTCAACGACTTCAAAAGCGTGGAGGGCGATCGCCAGATGGGCCTCAAGTCGCTGCCGGTGATGTTTGGGGTCACCACCGCCGCCTGGATCTGTGTGCTGGCGATCGATCTGTTCCAGGGGGGCGTAGCCGCCTACCTGATGGTCATTCACCAAAACCTCTACGCTGTGCTGCTGGTGCTGCTGATCATTCCCCAGATCACCTTCCAAGACATGTACTTTCTGCGCAACCCCCTGGAAAACGACGTTAAGTACCAGGCCAGCGCCCAGCCGTTTTTGGTGTTGGGCATGCTGGTGACCGGCCTGGCCCTGGGGCATGGTGCCCTCTAGGCCCAGCCTTGGTCCCAGTTGTACCCTTGAAGAAATCACCGAAACCCCATAAAGTTCACAGAGTATGCGAAGGGCAACCGTGCTATGGCTCGATCTTGGTTAACCTGGCTTTCGTTCTCCCAGGGGAGGCCGTCACGCTCCTCCAGACATCGCCAGCCTAGGGTCAGCTCGGTGGACAGTGCCAAAACCTCCCCAGCCTGGCATCGAGGGGTCGAGTATTCGGCTGGGCCACCCACCCCGGTGGAACCTCCGCCCCGCTCCTATCGGCCGCTGTTTTTGCGCCCGCTGTTTTGGCTCGTTTTGCTCGCCGGGGCGGGCATTGCCGGGGGCGGTACCCGCGCCTACCGGGTGGTGCAGGCAACCAGCGCCAGCTTGCCCGATCCCGCCCAGGCCCTCACCTACCAGCGCGACGGTACGGTGACCATGACATCGGCCGACGGGATCATTCTGCAAAAGATTGGCCCCGCCTCCCGCGAAACGATTACCTACGACGCCATGCCAGATTACCTGGTACAGGCGTTTATTGCCTCTGAAGATCAGCGCTTCTACGAGCACCATGGGGTTGACTACAAAGGCATTGCCCGCGCCCTAGTCGCCAACGTGCAAAAACGCGATCTGGTCGAAGGGGCCAGCACCATTACCCAGCAGCTGGCCCGCATTGTCTTTCTCGATCAGGAGCGCAGCTTTCAGCGCAAGCTCAAAGAGGCCATGATGGCCATCAAGCTCGAAAAGAGCCTGACCAAAGAGCAAATTCTGGAGCGCTACCTCAACTTGGTCTACCTCGGGTCGGGGGCCTACGGGGTGGCCGATGCCGCCTGGGTTTACTTCGGCAAACCCATTGACCAGCTCACGGTTGCCGAGTCGGCCATGATTGCGGGGTTGGCCCCGGCCCCCAGCCTCTACTCTCCGGCGGTGGATGCCGAGGCGGCCCTGAGCCAGCGCAACCGGGTCATTCGGCGCATGCTGGCGACCGACGCGATCACGGGGGTGGAGGCCGAGGAGGCGATTACCTCCGCCATACAGGTGGAGCCTAA
>JAIXUR010000630.1 GCA_027483425.1 Cyanobacteriota bacterium
GGCGATGGATGGGGTCAAAGAACTCCAGGCGATTCTCTACGACAACCTGCAAGCTACCATGCTGGGCCAAAAGACGGTGGATGAAGCGGTGAGCGATGCGGCGGCGGCCTGGAATGGTCGGTAGGGCAAAAGCCAATGCATCGCTGGGAATGGGGTGGCAGCCATTCTCATTTTGGCGTCTAGCCTCTGAAATCTGGCC
This sequence comes from Cyanobacteriota bacterium, assembly GCA_027483425.1. Lineage (GTDB taxonomy): Bacteria > Cyanobacteriota > Cyanobacteriia > Phormidesmidales > Phormidesmidaceae > Nodosilinea. Next base: position 200 of record JAIXUR010000630.1, read on the forward strand.
CAAACCACCAGGGAGTGAACTCCCTGGCTCATCGCTCAAGTCCGCTCAAGCGGACTAGGCCACCTCCGGAGCCCCCTTTAGGGGACGGAAGCAATGAGAGTTGCTGGTGGGGTGGTCAATGGGTTGCCTACCCCACTCCCAGCGGGATAGTGAGGGCAATTCTGACGGCGAAAACCACAAAAAATGGCATTCCTCCAAAGGGCGCATGCCCTGCGCCCCTACATGCAGATATCTTCTTTTCCAGAGATCTTCTTAAGACTTGAGCAACTGATCTAAAATCGCGCGGGCGGGCTGGGCTCGCTCCAGGGCTCCCTGGTAGTCACCATAGAGCTTCAGCAGTTTAGACAAACCGCTAATGCCGCCCCGCAGCTCTTCCAGGTCATCCCCGGAGAGTAGTTCACCATCGAGCAGTCGCAAAATCAGCGGTTTGATGTCGCCCACATCCTGGCGCGCCTTTTGCAGCTTTTCGACGGTGCCCAGCAGAGTTTTTAGATCCTTGAACAGGTCGTCAATTTGGTCCGAGTCGACGGTTTCGGCGGCGATCGCCCCACCGTTATCATCCTCCGCCACCGAGGTATCTAACGGTAGAACCTCTGGGGCTTTGGTTTCAGAAATCATGTTGTTGGCCTGGGCCATGGGCTGTCTCCGTAGGAACCTAGGGGTCAGGGGAAGTACATCCTGACGCATAGGTTCAAGTGTACTATCAAAGCCGACTATTCGTTATCGCAAGTTGTACCATGCTCTTCCCCGTCGCGATCATCAAATTTGCGATCATCAACGCTAGGGCCGGGGCCAGCCGTCGTGCCCCGGCCCAGGTAGGGGCTAGGGTTTCCCTATTCAAAGACAATGGTTTCCTTCCGCTGCAGCTGTTTTTGCTCGCGCGGGGTCAGTTTACGATGGCGACCGGCATCCTCTAGGCGCTCTTGCTGATCGATCTCGGGCAGCTTAAGCACAATGCCCGCCGCTAACCAGTAATACACATTCACTGGATCCACGTCCAGGGGGTAGTAGTAGGGGAAAAGGCTGATGAACAGCACAAACACCCACATCGCCGCCCCGTAGCCCCGCAGGTTGGGGTCTTTAATGGAGCGGTAGGCTTTGAAGGTCGCCACGGTGAGGGTCAGGTAAAGAGCCAGGGTGGCCAGCAGCCCCAGGGGGCCAATTTCGTAAAGCAGCTTGGGGTGGTAGGTCTCGACTAGCTCGGTTTGGCCAAAAATACGGGCGGCGTTGGTGGCGCGGCCTACCCCCCGACCTAAAATACCCTGCTGCTGCTTTTGGGCCCAGTCAAACTGCTGCACAATAAATTCCTGGGGCGGCGAGGCGGCCCACCGGCTCTGAAAGCTGGCCCATCGCTCATTCACTACCGCTGGGTTTTGGGCCATTAAGATACTCAAAATGAGGGCCAAGCCAAGGCCAAGGGGGATGAAGCGCTTGAGGTTAGCCACCTGGCCAGTGAGGATAAGTAACCCGACAATGGTGGCAGGTACCAGGGCCAGGGCAATGCGCTGCCCCGACACCACCGCCATCACCCCCACCGCCGCTAAGGAAACCAAGCCCACAATGCGCCACAGGGGGCTGCGATCGCTAAACGCCGTCCCAAAGGCAAAAAAGCCACTCGAGATCAAAAACCAGCCCCACTGCCAGGGGGCGTTAAAGGTTCCCGGCAGGCGAATCTGGCCCTGGGATGGACTGTACAGCAGCGAGCCGCCGACAAAACAGCGGGCACCGAGGGAGGCTTTAAACAGGTCTTCGCCCTCGCCGAGGGTGCCCTGGCAGATGCCTAGGCGCAGCATCAAGTACTGCATGAACCCCAGCCCGCAGCAGATCAGGATCAGCACCACCTGCAGGCGCAGCAGAAAATAGACATCTTCGCGATCGCGCAGCAGGTAGTAAATGCACGGAATAATCAGCACGTAGCCGATCAGTACCTTGAGCCCCAGCACCCCAATTAAAATCGGCACCTCTCCCCCAGCCGCCTCTAGCTGCTGCCCACCATTGACCACCAGCAGGGTGAGGCCGCTTGACCCCAACAGCGCCAGCAGCGGCATTTTGATCAGCGGCGGAATGATCAACGGCTGCCGGGTGCGGCGACAAAACTGAATCACCCCGATCAGGGCTGGAATGTAGATGGCGTCTTTGGCCAGTTGCAAAATACCGCTGCCCCCCAGGGCGTAGACCACCGTGCCGCCGAAGGGTACGTAGATAATCAGCCCGTAGATGGCCTGGCGGGGGTACTTGAAGGAGAGGGACAGGCAGGCGATCGCCATCACCGCCGCCAGACCCAGCTTGGGTTCCCCTAGCAGCGCCAGCAGCACTCCCACTAGCCCCGCTACGAATAGCGTTGCCGCCAGGTACTGAATCAGGCCTTGGCGTGCCTTTTTCGCCTGGCGTTTTTTCGCCCGCTCTGCTTTGCGGCTCAGGGGTGGAGTTTGATTGGCCGTATCCTTTTTGCCGTTGCCTCGCCGCCGGGCGTGAGGTGTGTTGGCCTGGTTTTGGGGAATGTCTACCAC
>JAIXUR010000153.1 GCA_027483425.1 Cyanobacteriota bacterium
TAGGCGGAGGCACCGCGCCAATAATTTATCTGCAAATTACCTGCAACTCTATCGCAGGATACAGAATTGCGATCCTGAGGCCTATTCTGAGCGCTAATTGTGAAGCGTCTTGGATTGATCACCATTGCCCCCTTCCAGCGATCTCTCCACCGCCCTTATCCCCCCCTCGCCGTAGAATTGAGGTTTATCCCTTCGCCTTTTCCCCAATGCCCACCGACTACCTCGAACGCATCCTCACCGCTCGGGTCTACGACGTCGCCCAGGAAACGCCCCTGGACCTGGCCCCTAGCCTGTCGGCCCGGCTGCAGAACCGGCTGCTGCTAAAGCGGGAAGATATGCAGTCGGTGTTCTCCTTCAAGCTGCGGGGAGCCTATAACAAAATGGTTCATCTGTCGCCCGAGCAGTTAGCCCAGGGGGTAATTGCCTCCTCGGCGGGTAACCACGCCCAGGGGGTAGCGCTAGGGGCCAAGCACCTGGGCACCCGCGCCATCATCGTCATGCCCACCACCACCCCGGCGGTGAAGGTGAGCGCCGTCAAGGCTCGCGGCGGCGAGGTGGTGCTCTACGGCGAAACCTACGACGATGCCTACGCCTACGCCCGTCAGATGGGGGAAGAAAAGGGCTTGACCTTTGTCCACCCCTTCGATGACCCCGATGTGATCGCGGGCCAGGGCACCATTGGCATGGAGATTTTGCGCCAGCACCCCCAGCCCATCGACGCTATTTTTGTGGCGATTGGCGGCGGGGGGTTGATTTCGGGCATTGCCGCCTACGTCAAGCGGCTGCGGCCTGAGATCAAAATCATTGGCGTAGAGCCGATCGAGGCCGATGCCATGGCCCAGTCGCTCAAAGCTGGGGAGCGGGTGCGGCTGAGCCAGGTGGGCCTGTTCGCCGACGGCGTCGCCGTGCGCCAGGTGGGAGAAGAAACCTTTCGCCTCTGTCAGCAGTACGTGGACGAGATTATTTTGGTGGGTACCGACGACATTTGCGCCGCCATTAAGGATGTGTTTGAGGATACCCGCTCGATTTTGGAGCCCGCCGGAGCCTTGGCGATCGCCGGGGTCAAAGCCTACGTCGAGCGGGAGGGCATTACCGATCAAACCCTGGTGGCCGTGGCCTGCGGGGCCAATATGAACTTTGCCCGCCTGCGGTTTGTGGCCGAGCGGGCCGAAATTGGCGAACACCGGGAAGCCATCTTTGCCGTCACCATTCCCGAAACGCCGGGGAGCCTCAAGGCCTTCTGCGAGTGCCTGGGCACCCGTAACCTGACCGAGTTTAACTACCGGATCGCCGATAACCACGAGGCTCACATTTTTGTCGGGCTCGAAGTGCAGGGCCGCTCCGATGCCGCGACCATGGCCCAGGTGTTTGAATCGAAAGGGCTCAAGACCCTCGATCTCACCGACGACGAACTCGCCAAGATGCACCTGCGCCACATGGTGGGCGGCAAGTCGCCCCTGGCCCACAACGAGCTGATCTACCGCTTTGAGTTCCCCGAGCGCCCCGGCGCGCTGATGAAGTTCGTCAGCGCCATGAGCCCCGACTGGAACATCAGCCTCTTCCACTACCGCAACAATGGCTCCGACTATGGCCGCATTGTCACGGGCATTCAGGTGCCGCCCCACGAAATGGAGCAGTGGCAGAGGTTTCTCGATACCCTGGGCTACCAATACTGGGATGAGAACCAAAACCCGGCCTATAAGCTGTTTTTGGGATGAACTAACCAGTGATCTGACTGGCTAATCAACCGGCGGCATGTCCGTCCCAAAACTGAATGTGATAGCGATAGCCCTGTTCCGTTAAAAACAACTGGCGATGCTGGGCAAATTCCTCCTCACAGGTGCGCAGCGAAACCAGCGTATAAAACTGTGCCCTGCGGCCATCCGACTTGGGTCGCAGAACCCGCCCTAACCGCTGGGCTTCTTCTTGACGAGAACCGTATTTACCAGAGACCTGAATCAGCACATCGGCATCGGGCAGGTCGAGGGCAAAGTTGCCGACTCGCGAGAGGATGAGGCCGGAAATCTCGCCCCTGCGAAAACTGGCATAGAGGCGATCGCGCTCTGGCTGACTGGTCTTGCCGGTAATGAGGGGAAAGTTGACCCGCTGGGCAATGGCCTTGAGCTGATCCAGGTATTCACCAATAATTAAAATTCGGTGGCCAGCTTCTTGCTCTAGCACATTTTGCACCACATCCAGCTTGAGGGGGTTTTCGGCGGCGATCCGAAACTGGTACCGTCGTCCCGCAATGGCATAGTCCATCTGCCGTTCCTCAGTTTGAGGAATGCGAATTTCGGTACAGTCGGCGGCGGCAATAAAGCCCTGCCCCTCCAATTCGCGCCAGGGCACATCGTAGCGCTTGGGACCAATCAGGGTGAAGACATCTCCCTCGCGGCCATCTTCGCGAATCAGGGTAGCCGTTAGGCCCAGGCGACGACGGGCCTGGAGTTGGGCGGTGATGCGAAAGACCGGCGCGGGCAGGAGGTGAACTTCGTCGTAGATAATCAACCCCCAGGATTGCTGATCAAACAACCCCAGGTGAAGAAAGTCGTCGTCCTGGCTGGCCCGATAGGTGAGGATTTGGTAGGTGGCCAGGGTAACTGGCCCGGTGGCTTTTTGTTGACCGCTATACTCGGCGATTTGGTCGGCGGTGAGGGTAGTTTTATCCAACAGTTCCCGTTGCCACTGGTGGACGGAGGTGAGGCTGCTGGTGAGGATCAGCGTTTTCTGCTGGATCACCGCCATCGCCGCCATGCCCACCATGGTTTTACCGGCACCACAGGGGAGGACGATCACCCCGCTGCCGCCCCTAGCCTGCCCGGCCTGGTAGAACAGATCCGCTGCTGTTTTCTGGTAGGACCGCAGGTGGAAGGGTTCGCCGCTGCGGGTGGTCGATAGGAGGTCTAGGGGCAGTTCATCCCCCGTCAGGTAACCGGCCAGATCTTCTGCCGGATAGCCCGCCGTGAGGAGTGCCTGCTTGAGAACGCCGCGATCGCCCAGGGCGATCGCAAAGGTGGTGGGCGACAACCGCTCTCCCAGCAGTGGCCCCACTTGCTCATGGCGCTGGAGCAGTTCCGCCAGGGGTTGATCGGCCACCTGTAACAGCAAATCTCCACCGGTTCCTGCTTGCAGGGTGGTGAGGCCATAGCGTTGACCGAGGGCTTCCAGTTCCTGGGCCACCGACTCGGGCATGGGGTATTTGGCATGGTCTTGCAGTGCCGCCACCATATCGGCAACGGGCATTCCGGCGGCGCGGGCATTCCAAATACTGAGGGCGCTGAGGCGGTAGGTGTGGATGTGTTCGGGGCTTTTGACCAGCTCTGCAAAGGGAGCGATCGCCGCCTGGGCCGCCTCGGCTTTGGGGGCATGGACGTCGAGCAAAACGGTGCGATCGCTTTGGATGATCAGCGCATTGTCGGGGGAATAGGTCATCAGGCTCAAGATGGGAGTTGGGTGTCGGCGGCACTGTGAATGATGCTCCGGCGATACTCTTCAATTGCGTACTTCCATTTCAGGGGGCTCATTGGCATATGGTTTACGGTGGCGGCGAGATCCGGCAGACCAATACCTTCTACCCCGCCTGCCTGATCAGCCATGGTCTCAATATGAAAGATGTTGTCGTTCATGGTGCCTAGAACGGATCGATTGTTAGTTTTAGCAATAGACATATCTTCGATTTTCGACAGTGCATATTGGATAGATGTTTCACTGAAGCCTTCATGCCTCAAAACGGCGATCAGGGCATTCCTCAGGACTTGAGCCAAATCCTGAAGGTCAGCTTTTTGAACTGGGCCTGCGAGGCAAGTCAGCCTCGATCGATCTGCGCAGAAGATGACATAGAAACGACGATCGACTGTGAAAATGTTAGCGTGCCAGTCATCAGATGATCTTTGATTGGAGGGGAAAGGCTGAGACCGGCTCGTCTAGCCAGTTTTGCGGTGCACTTGATACTGGGCATAAGTTTTCGGTGATGCTTAACGATAGAGCTGAGCAGCGGTCAATATTTTGTTTCCAGTACATGAATCAAATATTCCGCCCGCTTCTGCGCTATGTTAGGCAACATTTTTACAAGTATTCGTCTCCTGGCTTCCGACTACGAACTACTTTTGCAGGCACTCCATAAGCAACGACAAATGGGTCAATAGGATTCATGACAAGCGAACCTGCACCAATTACGGTTTGCTCACCTATGTGAATGCCATGAATTAGAACCGCCCCTATACTTACTGCTGAATATTGGCCTATCTTACAGTTTCCTCCTGTCGTCGCACCTGGAGCAAGACTGGCAAAATCTTCTAATACTGAATCATGGTCAAGAGAAGAATGAGTGTTCAGGATGCAGAATTGACCAATTGACGAACAAGAATTTATGGAAACTCCAGCCATAATCACAGTTCCCACTCCAATAGAAACTTCTGCTGCTATTGATGACTTAGGATGAATAGCAGAAACAAATGAAATACCTGGACTTATTTCCTTAATACGAGAAACTACCCTTGAACGGATGAAGTTGTCGCCAATTGCAACTATCACCCCCTTCAAAACATGCAACTTGATTAGTTCCGGCAGATCCTCTTCTTTACCTAAAATGGA
>JAIXUR010000413.1 GCA_027483425.1 Cyanobacteriota bacterium
TATCGAGGGGAGAAATAAGATAAATTAGGGTGCCTAAAACCACAACCCAGCGATATTTGGTGTTGCGTAGGGTTGCTTTATACCAGTTGTAAAAGGAGCCGATCGGGTTGTTCATTGAGTCATTTACCTGAACTTGACATCTAAAATAATGCCAAAAAAAACAGCGATAACCTAGTACTCTGAGGCAGAAGTAGCTCTACTATCATCGTGCTTGCTGAAAGCGCGATGCCTGCGCGACGAATAGTCGAGAGATCTACGCCTCAGAGTACTAGTGTAGAAAACTCATCTGATTCGGGGGAGAACCGCACTGGAAGTAGGTTCTTCTAAGGGATGAATTCCCAGGCTGTGAGGGCGGCGGTGCTAAACGGCGGTGCTAAACTATGGGGGCAACGGATGACAGAAATGCCTGGTGCCATGACCGTACAGCCCACATATTTTGAGCCACTTGCTGGGCCGCCAGGCCTAGCGGCGGTCATTGAGGTGCCCCTGAGCATTGCGCCGATGATGGATCGCACCGATCGCCACTACCGCTACTTCATGCGGCAGATCACGCGGCATACGCTGCTCTATACCGAAATGGTGACGGCCCAGGCGATTGTGCACGGCGATCGCGATCATCTGCTGGGGTTTACGCCCCTGGAAAAACCCCTGGTGCTGCAGGTCGGGGGCGACGACCCCCGCATGCTGGCCACCAGTGTGCGGGCGGCGGCCACCTTTGGCTACGATGCCGTTAATCTGAATGTGGGCTGCCCGAGCGATCGCGTGCGCAGCGGCAACTTTGGGGCCTGTCTGATGGCTGAGCCCGAGCAGGTGGCCGACTGCGTCGCGGCGATGATGGCCGCCAGCCCCCTACCCGTCAGCGTTAAGCACCGCATTGGCATTGACGATTTGGATCGCTACGAAGACATGGCCAACTTCGTCAGCACCGTGGCCCAAACTGGCTGTCGCCACTTCACCGTCCATGCCCGCAAAGCCTGGTTGCAAGGGCTGAGCCCCAAGGACAACCGCACGGTGCCGCCCCTGCGCTACGGCGATGTCCACCGCCTGAAGCAAGACTTTCCTCACCTGTGGATTGAAATTAACGGCGGGCTGACTGACCTTGAGCAGGTTGCTGAACAGCTGGGCCCAGTCGATGGGGTGATGGTGGGGCGAGCGGCCTACGACTATCCCTATCGATTTGCCGAGGTGGATCGGCGGTTTTGGCAGGCGGATACCGCTCCCCCCTCGCGTCAGCAGGTGGTAGAGGCGATGCTGCCCTATATCGACCACTGGGTGCGCCAGGGTCTCAAGCTCAACAAAATTACCCGCCACATGCTGATGCTGTTTGCGGGGCAGCCCGGCAGCCGTTTGTGGCGGCAGATTTTGACCGAAGAATCCTGTAAAGCTGGGGCTGGGGTGGATGTGGTCGAGCAGGCGATGGGGGCTGTACAACGCCAGGACGCCATTCAAGTAGAGTTAGGGCAAGTGCAGCCACGGCAAGTGCAGCTAGGGCGTAATGCTCAGCCCTTGGCTACCTGGAGCTAGGGGAACCCAGACAAAGGGGTAGACATATTCGTCGGGGCTAGTCAGAGGGGCGAGTTGAGTTGCATCGGGGCTCACCCGGTATAGAACCTGGGTGCCCAGGGCGTCGTCGGGGGGGGTGGCGGTAAAGGCGATCCAGGCTCCGTCTGGTGACCACTGGCTATCTAACACGCTTTTCAGGGGCTGGTTGGTCAGGGCGATAAACTTTTTGCTGACCAGGTCGAGCTGAAAGAGCGTCTGCTGCCCGGCCGGCAACCCAGACGCCAGGGCGATCTGCTGGCTGTTGGGAGACCAACTCAGGGCATCGTAGAAGCCAGGCCGAGTCAGCGTCTGGGTTTCTCCTGTATTGACGTTGACCAGGGCAATGACTTCCTGGTTGCTAAAGGGTGCGTTATGGGGCTGATAAAAGGCAATGTATCGCCCATCGGGCGACCACAGCAGGCGGCTGCGGTAAATTTGAAAATCGGGGTCGGGGGTCAGTAAGCGGCGATCGCCCCCGTCGGCCATCATCACATTCAGGCGTTGAAACGGGTAACTACCCTCATAAAACGCCAGGCGGGTGCCATCGGGGGACCAGGCCAAGGGGCTGCCGGCCGCTCCATAGATGCCTGGGGTTTGGGTGAGGCGGCGGGGGCTGCTGCCATCTAGGTCCGCCACAAAGATGTGCTGGTTAGCCACGTAGGCCACCCGACTACCATCGGGAGCTAAAAAGAAATCGGATTCGACATCGGAGGCCTGGGTCTCAGGTCGGGTCGCAAGGGGGGTGAGCTCTCCGGCGGCGGTGCTCAGGAAAAGGGTGAACTCGGCGGGGGTGGTCGAGGTGGCGGATGGGCAACGCTGTTTGATCACCAGGACGGTGGAATTGGGTTGCCAAGCCAGGTCGAGGTCAGGGGAGACTGGACAATCACTCGAGAACACGAGCTTGGGGGTAGCTGCTCCTGGATCACGCCGGTAGACATCGCCGTAGTTTTGAACCACCGCCAGCCGCCGCCCGTCCTGGGACCAAAGGAGGGCATTGATGGGGGAGTCTCCTGCTGGGAGTAGGATCTGGCGATTATCGCCGCTGGGCTCTATGCGAAAGAGTCCCTCTGAGGTCACAAAGGAGAGGTCGGCGGCGTGCCCTGCCGTTACGGTAAACGCCACCAGCCCAGCGGTCAGCGCGGCCACAGCGGGTTGGACCACAGCGGGTTGAATCACAGGTTTATGTCCTTGAGCATGATGTCCTTGAGTATTCCACTCGCCATCATAGCTATGGCCTAGGCCGCTTGCGGTGAGGGGTAGGGCCAAGTTCTAGCCGTCAAGGCCCCTATTGCCAGCGGGTTTCTGAGAGGCTAGAGACACAAATCCTGGGTGACCCTGGCGAGTGTCCGTTGGTGAACCTGGCGGTTGGGCCAGAGGACTGGCTCCGGTATTGTATTTTTCGTCGGCCATGAACGTCATCAGCCTATTTTTTGATGGTTTTAATTTTTTTGTTGATTCAGCTCGCCGTTCCGCGCCAGATGGTTGAGTCGAGTTGGCTCAAAGCGATTCGCAACCCAGAACAGCAGCGGGGCGGCCGAGTTTATTCCTCAATACGCGATGGCTAGATAATTGACAATGGCCTGGGCGATGGAGTCGTTACCATGTTTGGCAACGATTTGGGTCGTGCGGGGTGGATGGAGGAGCTCAGTCAGAAAGCCCCAATCGCCGTGGAAGAAGTCGTCTGGGGTGATTACCCGGTGCCAGCTATGATCCTGCAAGCCTTGGACCAAAACCGGCCCCTCGGCAAAGTCATGGCGAGGGATGGTGATGATCGGTAGGTCTAGGCGGCAGGCTTCGGAGAAGGTGCTAAACCCTGGTTTTGAGATCACCCGGCTGCACAGGGGCATCACGTCGACGGGGCGAAACCCTTGCCGAGGAACCCTGAGCAGATTGGGTAAATCGGGGCCGTCGGGGTCAAAGGTGAGGAACTGCCAGTCGGGGAACTGGGCCAGGCGATCGTAGGGAATCGCCTGGAGGCTCAGCCCACCAAAGGTGAGCAGAACGGTGCGTGCCTGGGGCACGGATAAGTTCCACCGAGCCCGCAGGGCGTCAGGGTCGTAGCGGGGTGACCCGCCGGTGAGTCCCACATCTTCGACCACCGGAAATGCAGCCATCGGTTCGTGGAAGGGCAGGCGAAAGAGGCGATCGCACTGGCCAAAGCAGGCCCCAATCCAATCGGCTATGCTCTCAAACTCTTCCCCCATGGCGCGATAGATAAAGTCCCAGCCGAAGTTACCCACCATCCAGCAGGGAATATTGGCGCTGTGGGCGATCGCGATCGCCAGCGGTGGAATATCCGCCAGCACCAGATTCACCCCTCGCTGCTTCAGGTAAGCCGCCTCCGCCGCCACGGTCTCCGGCTGGTGAGCCTGAATAGCCTTGAGCTGGGCTAGAGTCGCGGGCAAATCCATCCTCAGGCTATCGGGCTGAATCACCCCAATGTCAAAGGCGACCGGGCGATACTCGTAGGCCATCGGTAGATACTCGTCCAGCAGCCATTGGGGGGCGGTGGTGGCCACCACCAAATCGATCTCTGGCTCCAGGGCTTTGACCCTAGCCGCAATGGAGGCCGCGCGGGTGGCGTGGCCAAAGCCATGGTTAGTAATGGCGATGTAGAGGGTGGGGCGAGGCATGGTGCAGTCTATTGCAACAAAAAAGGGGCGACAAAAAAGGGGCAACAAAAAAGGCTCGCCCTCGAGAGCGAGCCTGAATACGTTAGATCAACAGACCCTAAAGCTGGGGCACAAACTGCTGCTTGTCGGGCACCACGGTGTACTCAGAAACAATCTGTCGCAGTTCATCGCCGTCGATGGTTTCCCGCTCTACCAGCAGGTCGACGAGGCGATCGATCACGGCGCGGTTTTCCTGCATGATGCTCTTGGCGTTGGTGTAGCAGTGATCGACAATGGTGCGCACTTGGCCATCAATGCGAGACGACACTTCCTCAGAGTATTCTGAGCGGGAGAGCCAGTCACGCCCTAGAAAAACCTCGCCCTGGGAGCTTTCTAGGGAAAGTGGGCCGAGGTCAGACATGCCAAACCGGGTCACCATTTGCCGGGCCATGTTGCTGACCTGCTGAAGGTCATTACCGGCTCCGGTGGTGACTTCTGCATCGCCAAAGATCACATCTTCAGCCGCACGGCCCCCCAGAGCGCCGGTAATTCTGGCCAAAATTTGGGATCGAGAAATGAGCATTTGCTCTTCGCTGGGGGTAAACCAGGTCAGACCCTGGGCCTGCCCCCGGGGAATCAGGGTAACTTTTTGCACCGGGTCGTGGTCTTTGACCAGGGTGCCAATGATGGCATGGCCGATCTCGTGGTAGGCAATCAGGCGCTTGCTCTTGCTGTCGACCAGGGGAGTGCCCTCCATGCCAGCGATGACGCGATCGACGGCATCGTCGACCTCAGCCATGGTCATGGCCTCTTTGCGGCGGCGAGCGGTGAGAATGGCCGCCTCGTTGAGCAGGTTCGCTAGGTCAGCGCCGGTAAAGCCGGGGGTACGGCGAGCGATCGTATCGAGGGAGATATCTTCGGCCAGCTTTTTGTTGCGGGCGTGGACTTCGAGGATGGCGAGCCGACCCTTGATATCGGGCGGGTCAACCATCACCTGGCGATCGAAGCGACCGGGACGCAGCAGGGCCGAGTCGAGCACGTCGGCCCGGTTGGTGGCCGCGATAATGATGATGCCGGTATTGCCCTCAAAGCCGTCCATCTCGGTGAGCAACTGGTTGAGGGTTTGCTCGCGCTCGTCGTTGCCGCCGCCGATGCCAGCCCCCCGCTGACGCCCTACGGCGTCAATTTCATCAATGAAGATGATACAGGGAGCATTCTCTTTCGCTTTTTTGAACAGGTCGCGCACCCGGGAGGCACCTACACCCACAAACATTTCGACAAACTCGGAACCAGAAATGCTGAAGAAGGGAACGCCCGCTTCTCCGGCGATCGCCTTGGCCAGCAGCGTCTTACCGGTTCCCGGCGGGCCGACCAGCAGTACGCCCTTGGGAATACGGGCCCCAATGGCGGTAAAGCGCTCGGGCTTCTTCAGGAATGTCACCACCTCTTCCAGTTCTTCCTTGGCTTCATCAATACCGGCCACATCATCAAACATGATGCCGGTCTTGGCTTCCATCATGAAGCGGGCCTTGGATTTGCCGAAGCTCATGGCCTGACCAGGGCCACCCATGGCCCCGTTAGAACGGCGGAACAAAAAGAACAGACCGCCAATCAACAGGAGCGGGAACAGCAGGTTGCCTAGGGCACCAACCAACGCGCCATCGTTCCGCAGGGGGTGGGAGTCGAGACTAATGTTAGCGGTGCGCAGTCGACTGACCAGATCGGGAGAATCCCCTGGCAGATCGACCCGCCAGCGCATGACCCGGTTGTCAAGATCGGGGTCAACGGCTTCGACAATGGCGGTTCTGCCGCCGTCGTAAAGGTCAACCGCCGTCACCCGACCAGCATCGAGATAGTCTAAAAAGCGACCATAGGTCAGGCGCGTATTGGCCGCGTTACGACCCATATCGGCGGGAGCCGATGAAAACGCTCCCTGCCACAAAAAGAACCCCACTACCAGCAACGGCAGGGTCCACAGTAAGGCTACTCGCCAGGAAAATTTCATACCTATGGCCTCTATTGACTAACGTGCACAGTTTTAACGAACGTTCTGTTAACGGGGGTGAACTGGTTTGGCCTGGATCCATCAGACGGGGAAACGGTTAGTTGCCGGGCCTGGCGGGGCAAAACTCGATCGAAAAAAGAAATATGAGATAAATCTTTACTTAATGTAACGTAAGCCGTGGAACTCAAGCAAATCAACGACGGAATTTCTAGGCCGTAGGGCTACTACCGGTTTGTGCGGGGCGATCGCCTGGATTCTCCTTTACTCTTTACTTTAGCGGGTTATCGAGTTGGGGGGATCGATGCAAGCCGAGACAGGTTGACTTCCAACGAATACAAGCGACAGAATCCAGTTCCTGTCTCCTGTTCCCTGCCTCCTGTCCCAGGCCGTTCTTCCTGGCTTACGCTGATACCCGAGTTGAGAGTCTTGAACCGGCAAAGAGTCAGATGAACCCCCGCGATCCTGACACGTTACCAGGGAAGGCTACGTTGCTATGGGTCAGCATCCTGACCATCCCTGCTTATTGCCCTCGGTGCCCCGACTAGAACGTCGGTACAGAAACCCGGTTTCTCGGCCAAAATGCAAGTCATGCCGTTAGAGCAACGACGAAGAAACCGGGTTTTTAGCCATACTGTACCGCTGCTCTAGGCGCGATCGCCCGCTGGCGGTGGTTAGGTCAGCGCCAACGCCGCCTTGAGACGAGGGGCGTCAAACCCCCGCTGCCGCAGAATCAGCCACGATTCCATTAGGTCTGGCCCTTGCAGGGCACCCATGAGGGCCGCCCGCATCGATTTCATCACCAGCCCTTTCTTCACGCCCTGGGCTTTTGTGACCGCATCGATCAGAGCTTTGAGATCCTCCAGGGTGGCGGGGGATTGCTCCGTCAGCCCCGTGAGCACGCTGGTTAACACCGCCGGGACGCCGTCTAGCTGCACCTGGGCCTTGGCATCGTCGGCGAAGTCCACGGTTTCGGTGAAGAAAAAGCGGCTTTGCTCCACCACGTCGGTCAGGCGGGTGAGGCTGGGGCCCAGCAGCGTGATCAGCGGTAAAAACCAGCTGTGGTCAGCCTCGGTGAGGGTATGGCCAGCGACGGCCAGATAGGGCTGGGCCAGATCCATCAGGGCGGCGGGCTCCAGGTTGTGGAGATACTGGCTGTTGAGCCAGTCGAGCTAATCCCAATCGAATTTGGCCCCGGCTTTGTTGACGCGATCGAAGCTAAACTGCTGGGCTGCTTCGTCGAGGGTAAACTGCTCGGCCCCATCGGGGGCCGACCAACCCAGCAGGGTCATGTAGTTGACCAGGGCCGGAGCCACAAACCCCATGGCCTGAAAGTCTGAAATCGAGGTAACGCCGTCGCGCTTGGAGAGCTTCTGGCCGCTCTGGTTCAAAATCAGCGGCGTGTGGGAAAAGGCGGGCACCGCAGACCCGAGGGCTTCGTAGAGCAAAATTTGCTTGGCGGTGTTGGCAATGTGGTCTTCGCCGCGAATGACATGGGTAATGGCCATGTCAATGTCATCCACCACCACCGCCAGGTTGTAGAGGGGTTGACCAATGGTGCCCGTCGAGGAGGCCCGAGCCACCACCATGTCGCCCCCCAGATCGCTGGCCTGCCAGGTGACCGGGCCGCGCACCAGATCGTTCCAGGTGATGGTGCGGCTGTCGTCAATTTTAAAGCGAATCACCGCCGAGCGGCCCTCGGCCTCAAGGTTGGTCTGCTGCTCGGGGGTCAAGTCGCGGTGGCGATTGTCGTAGCGGGGAGCCTGGTTCTTGGCCTTCTGGATCTCGCGCATGGTGTCGAGTTCTTCGGGGGTGTCGTAGGCGCGGTAGGCCAGGCCCTGATCCAGCAGGGTTTGAATGGCCTGGCGGTAGAGGTCGAGCCGCTGGGACTGAAAGAACGGCCCTTCGTCCCAACCTAGGCCGAGCCACTGGAGGCCAGCGAGAATGTTGTCGGTGAATTCTGGCTTGGAGCGCTCTTCGTCGGTGTCTTCAATGCGGAGAATAAACTGGCCCCCTTCGTGGTGGGCATAGAGCCAGTTGAACACGGCGGTGCGAGCGGTACCAATGTGCAGACTCCCGGTGGGGCTGGGGGCAATACGAACGCGGACGGTCATGGGGTTACCTGCACGGATGACAAACTCTTATTTTAGGGGCAGGGGCGACGGCCCTCAAGGGATGGGCTCTGACCACCCTTTGAGGGCTTCCTTATGCTCTTTCACCCCCTACCTACTCACTCACTCTGCTCCACCCACAGCTCCACCCCCTCGGCCAGGGTCTCTGCCAATTTCGCCTGCTCCTGCGGATCCGTCACCCACTCAAATTCCTCGGGGTTGATCATGAAGCCGAGTTCTAGGAGCACGGCGGGCGCGACGTGGGGGCGGGTGAGGGCGAGGTTGTTCCAAAATACGCCGTAGGAGGGGCGATCGAGCTCGGCCACCAGGTAGTCGTGGAGAAATTGGGCTAGGCTGTGGGCCTGGGTGTTGAACCAGAAGGCCCCGATGCCCGCTGTCGTTTGGGCATTGCCCCCGTCAGGCAGGGCATTGTAGTGAATGCTGAGGGCCAGGGTGGGTTCATCCTGGTTAATCTGGGCGGTGCGATCGTTGACGCCGATTGTGCTGTCGTCGGTGCGGGTCATGATCACCCGCGCCCCTCGGGCCTCGAGCGCCGCTTGCAGCAGGAGCGAGACGGTCAGATTCACATCTTTTTCGGGGATACCGTTGGGGCCCAGGGCACCGGGCTCGTCGCCGCCGTGGCCGGGGTCAACCAGAATGGTAGTACCGGCCAGGGGTTGGGAGGCTTGGGTGACCGGCGGCTGTCGCAGAGATAAGACTAGGGTAGTGCCTTCGTAGCGCAGCTTGTAGCCCCACTGCTGATCGGTCTTAAAGTTAATTTGGTATTGCACCTGGTCGGGGAGGGTTGGAGACCAATCCAGCCGCTCGATCAGGCCGTCATCGATGATGGCGATGGTGTCAGTCTGGGGCACGGTATTGTATAGGGTGAGGGTGAGGGTGTCGCTGCCCTGCTGGAGGCTAACCGGCACGGGCACCTGGAGCGGGAAGTACAGCTCCGTCCAGCCGGGTACCTGGCGGGAGGTGATGCCACGAATCAGCGATCGCGGCGGCACCGCCCCAGCCACTGGCTGGGTTTCCGCCGCGCGAATCCAGCCGCCGTAGTCGAGGCGCAGCCAGTCGCCTTCGCGACCGGTCACCCTGGCCCGAGTGCCCTGGGGCAGGGGCGTCAGGCGAGAATAGTCGGAACTGGGGCCGGTGCGGGCCACTCCTGCGGCGGCCGTCACCGCAACGACCTCAACCGTATTTGGATCCAGAATGCTAATGGTACCGGGAGCCTGGGCGGTGACCGTGGTGCCCGCTAGGGTGAGCTGGTAGGTGGGCTGACCTAGAGAGCCAGGCTGCTCCGCCCTAAAGCAGCTTTCGTAGTGACTGGGGCCTGTTGACCCATAGGGGCGAGCCTGATCGGTGAGCACCGCCGAGTTGGCGGGTAGATCCTGGCGATCGCCCTGGGGCAGTAGCGCGTAGGTCTGCCCAGCTAGGGATGCGGTGACGGTGGCCTGGGCGGGAGCCACCGCCCCCAGGCAGACCCAATCGCCGGGTTGGCGAGCCACAGCCACGGCTGGAACTAACGATCCTTCAGCAAAGCCTAGGGTCTCTGGCAGCGTGGGGCCTGGGGGCACCCGCGTCACGGTAATGGCTAGGGTCTGATCCCCCTGGGTGAGGGTAAAGGTATTGGGCCCGAGGTCGAGGGGGCGAGTCGGGGCGAAGTATCCCGACTCGCTCCGGCCTTCTATGGGGGCCCCGTTCAGGAGAACCGGCTGGTCTGCCGACCCGGTGCCAATGAAAAAGATCTGGGCGGCCGTGGTTTGGTGGCCATCGGGCGGGTACACCAGCGTTAGCGCTGCCTCGGCCCTGGCGATGGTGGCCATGCCCACGGTACTCAGACTTGCCAGGGCGGCTGCGCCCCAAATCCACTGCGCCATAGCTTGGTCAACCCGTTGCGATCGCTACTCCGCCAGTTTAAGCTCCAGCGGGGCGTTCTCCCCCTGGTGGCCGATCTAGAGAGACTCGCCCAGGCCCTGGTTCCAGTCTTGGCCCAGCTGAACCGTGATGTCAGAATTCAACGCCCCCGTGCTTTCGATCCGCACCTCGCCAATGCCCAGAAACCGATGCACCATTTCAGCGGTGGCACCGTCGCCCTGCTGGGCCACAATGCGGCTGATGGGAAGAGGCTCATTCAGCGTTTTATCGACAAAGATATTAGAGTAACCGCTGTCCTGGAGCGCCTTGGTTAAGGCCTGCACCGCCACGGGGTCATTGGTGCTGTCTTGAATGGCAACCCGCACCCGGCTGGGGTCACTGGTGCTGGCCACGGTCTGGGTGCCAAAGCCAAAGTACTGGTCGACCATGCCGTCAATGGCGCTGTAGCTGGGCAGCCAGTAACTGGCCGCAAAGTCTTGGGGGCTGCTAAAGGTGCCGGGCAGCATCAGCATTTGCACGTTAGAGCGGTTGGTTTGGGCACCATAGCCCACCAGGGCCAGCAACTCTTCGACCGACAGATTGGTGTCGACATTGGCCTGAATCACCGACAAAATTTTGGGCAGTCGAGCAATGGTCGCCGGATTGAGGGTTTGCTCGGCCAGGGCTCGCATAAACATCTGCTGGCGCTGAATGCGGCCAATATCCCCCTGGGAGTCGTAGCGAAAACGTAAAAACTGTAGCGCTTGATTGCCATTGAGGGCCTGTTCGCCAGCCTTGAGGTTGATGTAGAGATGTTGACTATCATCCTGGTACTTCATATCTTGAGGCACGTTTACCGTGACTCCGCCTAGGGCGTCGATCAACTTTTCGACCCCCTGTACGTTGATGCGCACGTAGCGATCGATCGCCACCCCACCCAGCAGGTCGCTAACCGACTCAGCGGCCAGGGCTGGGCCACCGTCGCGGTTGGCCTCATTGAGCTTGGTCAGGCGACCGCGCACGTAGGTACGGGTATCGCGGGGCAACGACAGAACCACCAACTGCTCGGTCTGGGGGTTAAACCGCAGCAGCAGCATGGAGTCTGACAGGCCATCAAAGGAGTTGACAAGGGCATGGTAGCCCAGACCTTGCAGTTCTGGCGGCACCTCGTTGACATCGGTCGACAGCACCTTAACGCCCAACACCAAAATATTGACTGGGCGGGTCAGGCGCGGCAGGCGCAGGCTGCCACTCGATGAAATAGGGGCGTCTTGGTTAAACGCCCCGGCCTCTGAATGGCTCAGATCCTGCTGCATGAGCGGTGCCGCCGACAGAGAAACCGCCAGCATGGCCCCACCGACTCCAGCCACCGCAGCTACCCCTACCAGAGCAATGCCCACCCCCAGCATGCGCGGAATGCGCCGCCGTTTTTGGGCGGGCTTTTGGCCCGGCTTTTGGGTCGTGCGGCCCTGGGGTGAGCGAGCTTTCATAGGTTGGGGGTTACGATGGGACACCAAGAACCTCAGGGGGGTTAGGGATAGACAGGATGGGACGCAGGCCCTGAGCCGAGAGACCGGCAAAAATTTTAGCTGCATGTTAACAGCAATTTAGGCAGCTGACTCATGGAATACAAATAAATCAGTGCTGATCAATACGTTAACTACGGAGGAATGACTGGGGTAAATGGGCGATCGCCCCCCTGTGGCCAGCCTGAACAGATCTGTCCAAGGCCAAGCCCAGGATCGTGGCCTAGGGTAAACGCCTGCTCAGCGAGCTAAACCCTGGCACATTCACCGACTTTCCCCGCAGCAGTCGCACCATGAGCACCAGGTTGGTGAGGGTATACCCTGTGGTCACCAGCGTATTGGTAATCAGCAGCCGCAGCGACAGCCCTGGAGACAGATGGCTCCCGGCGCTCAGCAAGCCGTAGGTGATGACCCAGGTCAACGCCAGGGTGACCACCAACCGGCTGACCGCGAGTTCTTGGCGGCTGCCCTGCTTTTGCCACAGGCTGTAGACGGCGGGCACCACCCCAAAGATGGGCACCAGATAAATGATGAGCTTCAGGCGTTCGAGGGTTTCGCCTGAGGCAGGGCTAGCATTTTTCATAGACTTAAGCCCTGGAGCAGGGGAGCAAGTTAATGGGTGTCGCCGGGTATGTCCAAATTATGCCCCACGCAAGCCGCACCAGTGTACCCGCTGGCTAGGTCTACTCGGTTTGGTGAGCAGGTGCCAGGCATGATTGGCTAGCCTAGCTCCTGGCCAACCAGTGCGGTCAACCATCCACAGATGATTATTTTTCAGTGGCAATAATATGCATGTCAATGTGTTGATGGCGAATCATCCGCATCAGGCGTTGGGTAAATGAGCCTTTCAGGCGCTGCTTCCAGCGCGATTGTTGACTTTCACCAATGACAATTTGGGTGATCCGCTGTTGCTCTGCGACATTGGCAATTTCCTCAGCCACATTAGTGCTGCGAATCCGCAGAAATTTCCCTCCAAACTCGTGACAGAGTTTTTCGCAGGTCTCAATGTGGAGCGATTCTGCTTTGGTTAGAAAGCGATCGGGATGATCCACAAAGATAGCGAATAACGGAGCATTCATATAGTTGGCTAGGCGGGCTCCCCGACGCAGCAACTGGACTGAATTGGGGTAGGTTGAGATACAAACCAATACTCGCTCATGGATGTTACAGACTTGCCCATCCAAGGGCAGTTCACTGGCATCATACTCCACCGTATCGGCGACTTCCCGCAGGGCTAATTCTCTCAGGGCAATCAGATTACGGCGCTGGAAAAAGTTGGCGAGGGATTGTTGAATCTTCTCCGGGGCGTAAATCTTGCCGTCGAGTAACCGCTCTTCCAGGGTTTCTGGCGTGACATCCACCACCACCACCTGATCGGCATCCTCAAGCACGCGATCGGGGATGCGCTCGCGCACCACCACCCCGGTAATCCTGGCCACTAGGTCATTCAAGCTTTCTAAATGCTGAATGTTAACCGTGGAATAGACATCAATTCCCGCCGCTAGCACCACCTCGACATCCTGAAAGCGTTTTTCTCGTGCGGAGCCAGGTACGTTGGTGTGGGCCAGTTCATCAATCAAAGCCAATTGGGGAGCCCGAACCAAAATGGCCTCGGTGTCCATCTCAGTTAGGGTCAAGGTGTCCTGAAGGATCTCTTTACGAGGCACCACCTCTAAACCCACGGCTTTTTCGGCGGTTTCCCGACGCCCGTGGGTTTCCAATAGCCCAAGGACGACATCTACCCCTTCAGCTTTTAGCCGATGGCCTTCCTCCAGCATTTTGAAGGTCTTACCAACACCGGGCGACATGCCAATAAAGATTTTGTGCTTGCCGCGCTTAGCTGGACGGACATAAGCACTATCGGGGGAGGCTGTTGATGGATTGTGCATTGGGCCAGACTGCCTTAGGAATTGCTAGGCTTCAGGGCATCGAGGGCTAGATTCAGCTTGAGTACATTCACCCCTGGTTCACCAAAGATGCCTAGGAAGCGACCATCGGTGTTCTGGCTAATCAGCTCTTCTAGCTGGTTGGGCTGTAGTCCACGGGCGGCGGCCACCCGGTCAACTTGTGCCCTAGCCCCGGCTGGGGTGATGTGAGGGTCAAGGCTAGAGCCCGAGGTATACACCAGATCGGCGGTAGGGCTAATGCCTGCGGCTTGCAGCCGGGGAATGTCTCCTTCGATCGCTAGTTCAGGATCAGGCTTTCCCTGGATGCGATCGAGCAACGCTGGGTTGGTGGGTGCCAGGTTACTGGCTCCCGAAACCCCGGTTCGCAGGATCGCGGCTTCATCGGCATTGGGGTCAGCGGTGCTGTAGCGGGTCGTGCTGGGGCGACCATTGAAGTAGCGATCGCTGGTAAACGGTTGCCCAATCAACGCAGAACTAACCACCTGCCCCTGGGCATCGGTCAGAAGGCTACCATTGGCCTGAAAGGGAAAAACAATTTGCCCAAAGGCAACCATGGCCAAGGGGTAGATCAGCGCTGTAATCACCCAAAGTACCAGGGTAGATCGAATGGCTCTACTAGCCTCGCGTGAAAAACTCATTAGAACCGCTCCGGTACAAACATGACAAAGAACAGATAGATAGCCAGCGCCACGGTGCCTAGCCCTAATAGCCCTAGGGCCCAGGCCTGGGGCCGAGAGAGTTCACTGCCGCTGGCCGCATAGACCATGGGTGCGACGACCAGGTTGAAGCAGAGGGCCAAAAACAGGTACCGGGGTAGTTTTTGCCGCCGCCCTTCAGACCAGATCTCAGCCACCGTTTCTAAGGTTTGAGAGGTGCTTTGGGTCAAGAAAAGAGTTGGTTTTGGGTGGTTGATTTTCATGGGTAATTACTAACAGCTAAGCCAGGGGCAAAATCATGTCAATCAGCTTAATGGCGATGAAGGGGGCAATTACACCGCCTACACCATAGATCAAAATATTGCGCTGCAACAGTTGGTCAGCGGTGAGCGGACGGAACTGTACCCCTTTGAGAGCAAGAGGGATCAGGGCTGGAATAATCAGAGCGTTGTAAATCAGGGCTGAGACAATAGCCGATTGGGCACTTCTTAAACCCATGATATTGAGCGCCCCAATGCCGGCGGCGGCAAAGATGGTAGGAATGATGGCAAAGTATTTAGCGATGTCGTTGGCCACTGAGAAGGTCGTCAAGGCCCCGCGAGTGATCAGCAACTGTTTGCCAATGGTGACGAGGTCAATCAGCTTGGTCGGGTCAGAGTCTAGATCCACCATATTGGCGGCTTCTTTGGCCGCCTGGGTGCCCGAGTTCATGGCTAAACCCACATTGGCCTGGGCCAAGGCCGGGGCGTCATTGGTGCCATCGCCGGTCATGGCGACTAACTTGCCCTGGGACTGCTCCCGGCGAATCACATCAATTTTGTCCTCGGGGGTGGCTTCAGCAATAAAGTCATCTACTCCCGCTTCTCGAGCAATCACGGAGGCGGTAATGCGGTTATCACCCGTGAGCATGATGGTTTTTACCCCCATCCGGCGGAGTTGGTCAAACCGCTCTTTTAACCCTGGTTTGACGATGTCTTTGAGGTAAATCACACCGTAGATGTCATTATCCTTGCACACGCCGAGGGGGGTACCCCCTAAACGGGACACGCCCTCGTAGGCCTGATCTAGGGCTGGCGAAACTTGCCCACCGCGAGAGCGCACAAAGCCCTTAATCGCGTCCACAGCACCCTTACGGTATTCTTGGCCATTAAAGTCGGTGCCGCTCATGCGGGTGCGAGCTGAGAACTCAATGCCTTCAGCCCCGTTGGCCCCTAAATCATCAAGGGTTGCCCCCAGACTTTGGGCGAGCTGGACAATCGATCGCCCCTCTGGGGTCTCATCGAACAAGCTGGCGGCTAGACAGACCTTGGCCATGGACTCAACGGTGTGACCATTGACGGGGATAAACTCATCGGCTAGGCGGTTCCCTAGGGTGATGGTGCCGGTTTTGTCGAGCACTAGAGTGTTGACATCGCCGCAGGCTTCTACGGCTCGCCCCGAGGTGGCAATGACGTTAAACTGAGCCACTCGATCCATTCCGGCGATGCCGATCGCACTGAGCAAACCGCCAATGGTGGTGGGAATTAACGCCACCAGTAGAGAAATTAAAATGGCAATACTAGACCCTGAGCGAAAGGTATTGCCCACGTCAGGCCCAAGGGCCGTGTCGAGGAACCCGGCAATGTAATGGGCGATCGACGGCACCGTCGCCACGACGATCAAAAATACCAAGGTCAGTACGGCCAACAGCACGGTCAGGGCAATTTCGTTGGGTGTCTTGCTGCGCTCAGCGCCTTCCACCAGGGCAATCATGCGATCGATAAATCCCTGGCCTGGATCGGAGGTAATTCGGAGGGTCAGTTCATCGGAGAGCAACCGGGTGCCACCGGTTACCGAACTGGCGATATCGGTGCCGGGTTGTTTCAAGACGGGGGCCGACTCCCCCGTAATGGCCGATTCATCCACCGAGCCAAGGCCCTGAATCACCTCACCATCCGCAGGAATCATGTCCCCTGCTACAACTCGAACCTGGTCTCCCCGACGCAATTCGGTGGAATTAACCTCCTGAATCGAGCCATCAGGAAGAATCTTGCGCGCCACGGTATCGCTACGGGTCGAGCGCAGCGCATCGGCCTGGGCCTTCCCTCGACCCTCGGCGACGGCCTCGGCGAAGTTAGCAAACAGCACCGTAAAAAACAGAACTAGGGTAATAATGCCATTGAGTAGTCGCTGTTTCCCGATGCTTTCCTGAATTGGGCCAAATAAGCTGGGATTAATCGTGACCAGGAGGGTAACAAGGGTGCCTAGCCACACCACAAACATGACGGGGTTACGCACCACAATGCGTGGGTCAAGCTTAACAAAAGACTCTCGAATGGCCCGCTGATAGAGACCACTGCGATCAACTTTGGGCGTGTGTTTGCGGGCATCACGGGGGCCACTGGGCGACCGCAGTGACGGGGAAGAATCTGTTTTCATAGCCTCAGACAAACCATGGATGAATTAGCTCAAACCTCAATGCCGATCTCAGATCAATTGGCATATTCACTTGGAATAAACGTTGGCAGTGACGATCAACTCATACAACTCCATTCGCCACTTGAAAGGCTTCAGCGATCGGGCCAAGCGCCAATACGGGAAAGAAGGTGAGGGCACCCAAAATCAAAATCACCCCGGCGGTGACACCAGTAAACAGCCATGTATCGGTACGCAGGGTGCCTGCTGTGGCCGGAACGGGTTGTTTGCGTAACATGCCATCGGCCAACAGCAACAGCGCTCCCATGGGGATATATCGACCGGCCAGCAGGCTGAGCGAGGTACTCAGGTTCCACCAGAGCGCTGTGGCACTGGTTTCTGCCCCAGCGGCGATCGCGATCGGCGAGGGTTGAGAGTCAGCCAGTCCCTCAAAGCCAGACCCGTTGTTGGCCGCGGCTGAGGCGTACTCATAAATGAGCTGGGTTAACCCATGGAAACCGGGGTTGCTAATACCCTGAAGATGAGGGAAGGCCAGGGCGATCGCCCCTGGAATCAGAATCGCGATCGGGTGCACCAGCAGAATCAGAAAGCTGGCCAGCACGACTTCTCGTTTTTCGATCTTGCGGCCTAGGAATTCTGGGGTGCGACCCACCATTAAGCCGGTCACAAACACGGCCAAAATTAGGTACGCAAAGAGATATGCAGTTCCCGTCCCCTGACCGCCAAATACAATTTGCAGAAACATATTCGACAGGGTAACAAAGCCACCGCCCGGCATGAATGAATCATGCAGGCTGTTGATGGCACCGCACATACTGGCCGTGGTAATCGCCGCATATAACGCCGACTGTGCCCAACCAAAGCGAACCTCTTTGCCTTCTAAATTCACCGCCTGATCCACCCCTAGTAGCGCATTGACGGCGGGATTACCGCTGTATTCCCCAATCGCCGCAATGATGATGAATCCGATCAAAAGGGCCAGGGGAATGAGATAGATTAACCAGGCTTGCTTAAGGTTGTTGGCAAACAGGCCATAGGCATAGATCAGCGCACTGGGAATGGAGAGAATGGCCACTAGCTGCACTAAATTGGTGAACCCATTGGGATTCTCAAAGGGATGCGCCGAGTTAATGGCAAAGAAGCCGCCCCCGTTTTCGCCCAATTCTTTGATGATTTCAAAGTGGGCCACGGGGCCACGCGCGATCGCCTGACTGATGCCCGGATTCTCCAGGGTAGGCAACACCACCGGCCCGGCCAGGGTTTCTGGCATTCCCGCCGCCATAAATACGATCGCGCCCACAATGCTGATCGGTAGCAAAACTCGAGTAATGCCTCGA
>JAIXUR010000424.1 GCA_027483425.1 Cyanobacteriota bacterium
CTCACGAATCGGTGGGCAACGGTTTCAGGCTGAATGGCTGACAAAATGGTGTGGCCAGAGTCGGTAATAATCACAGCCCGGGTGCGACGACCGTAGGTGGCATCGACCAATTGCCCCCGTTCGCGGGCATCGGTAATGATGCGCTTAATCGGGGCTGACTCGGGGCTGACAATGGCAATCACCCGGTTTGCGGATACGATATTACCGAATCCGATATTAATGAGCTTGATGTCCATAATATAAGGGGGCGATAATAGAGAACTCTGGGATCAGAGCAAAGGCTGCCCTCAAGGTTGCTCTCGGCGGGCAAAAGGCTGAGGGCTATTCTGGGGCAGTAGCTGACCATTGAGCCCAGAATTGGGCCTAGGACGGAGTTATTGCCATACTAACGAATCCCCCTCAGGCTGAGGGTTAATTTCCGGCAAAATTTCAGATTTCTGGCGTTTTCGTTCCCTGGGCTACATCTTTAGCCCCTACAAGGCCATGCCCCTGCTCGGGTATGTCGTTTAGTTTGTCTCAGCCCTAAGGATTTTGCCGTGCAGCCGGTTGACTTTACCACTCTGATGGCCCTGTGCCACAGCCTCCAGGCCGACTGGGTGCCCTCCCGCTGCGAGACCGTGGTGCAGCTCGATACCACCACGGTGGCCCTGGCACTCAGAACCCTAGATCGACGGGGCTGGCTGACGATTTCATGGCATCCCCAGGCGGCGCGCCTGCACCTGGGGGAGGCCCCCCCCAAGGGTCAGGATACTTTTACCTTTAGCCAGCAGCTCAAGCACCAGCTTAACCAGGGAGTCTTGGTGGCGATCGCGCCAGTGGCCCCCTGGGAACGGGTGCTTGACCTCCAGTTTGGCCCTCGCCCTGGCGACCCGCCCCAGTGGCACCTGTATGTCGAAATTATGGGCAAGTACAGCAACGTGATTTTGGCCAACGCCCAAAATCAGATTGTCACGGCGGCCCACCAGGTCAGCGACCAGCAATCGCGGGTACGCCCCATCCAAACCGGCGATCCCTACGTGCTGCCCCCCGCGATGATGGCTACGCTCCCCAGCCGGTCAGAACCCCAGGACGCTTGGCAGGAGCGGGTAACCCTGGTGCCCTCGACCCTGAAGAAAATGCTGATGCAGAGCTACGGGGGATTGAGCTCATCGCTGGTGCGATCGCTGCTGATTGCCGCTCGACTTGCCCCCGACCAGGCCGCCGACACCCTCACCCAGGCCGACTGGAATCGCCTCTTTGAGGCCTGGCAGCGCTGGCTGATCGGCCTGGAGCAGGGGGAGTTTTCGCCGGGCTGGGCCGAGGGCGGTTACACCCTGCTCGCCTGGGAGGAGGGGGCTCCCGAGGTAGACATCCACGTCCTGTTGAACCAGTACTATGGCCGCGAGCTCAATCTGCAACAGTTTGATCGGGTTAAAAATCAGCTGCAGCAACGGCTCAAAGGGGTGCTGGCAAAACTGCGGCAAAAGGCCAGCACCTTTGGGCAACGCCTCGACCAATCGGCCCAGGCCGATCAGTACCGCCAGCAGGCCGACCTGCTGATGGCCTACAGCCACCAGTGGCGGCCTGGTCTGACCGCTCTCACCGTCGTCGATTTCGACAGTGGTGAGCCCGTCACCATCCCCATTGCTCCCGATAAAACCGCAATTCAACAGGCCCAGCGCCTCTACAAACAGCACCAAAAGCTCAAGCGCGCCAAAGATGCCGTCGCGCCCCTGCTGGCGGCGGTACAGGGGGAACTGGCCTACCTGGAGCAGGTCGAAGCGGCCCTCGGGCACCTGCCTAACTACGATGAACCGGCGGACTTAGACGCGCTGATCGACATGCGCAACGAGTTGATTCAGCAGGGCTACATGACCGCTTCCGACTATCGGCCCACCGATCGCAACGCCAGCGACGAAGGGTTCCGACGCCTGCGCACCCCCGACGGGAAGCCTGTTTTAGTGGGCCGCAACAATCGCCAAAATGACCTACTGATTTCCACCGTCGCCACTGACTACGACCTGTGGTTCCACACCCAGGAGATTCCCGGTAGCCATGTGCTGCTGCGGCTAGAGGCCGGGCAGGCCCCCAGCGATCGCGATCTACAGTACGTCGCCGACCTGGCTGCCTACTTTAGCCGCGCCCGCCTAGCCGACCAGGTGCCGGTGATCTATACCCAACCCCGCCACGTCTATAAACCCAAAGGGGCCCTACCCGGCATGGTGATCTATAAACACGAGACCGTGATCTGGGGTCAGCCCCGGCGAATCGAGCGGCAGGTCGAAGCTCCGCAGCCCTTGGAACCAGCCCCGGCCTAGGGAAAATGACGCCACTGAGTACATCTGCTCATTAGCTTAGGTTATCAAACCAACACACAACCAGCAGAGATTGTGTTAATGAAAATCTGTACTTCTTGTTACAATGAGAAACGGAGGAGATGAGAGCCCTCCAGCGGAAAAATTACCAAAAGTCTCGGCACTAGTTCTAAGGTGCCTTGCTTATTGTGGTTTCTTCCAGATTGAGAGAACAACGTAGATATTTAGTATCACCTAATCGGCTTCCCCAGGGGAGCCGATTTTTTTTATTCTTTACGTTTGCGATCGTCTCCCAGGATCTCACCCCCGAGACCCTAGCCCCGGCAACCTCACACAGGACGGGAAATCGGCCCCATGGCTCAGGGTCACGGTAATGACCCGATAGTCAATTTGTGGGCCATCGCCCAGCCTGGCCCCGGTGCCGCTGTTCACGGCATAGGCCGGAAAGCAGGCCGCCGCCACGCTCAGCCGCAGGCGATGGCCAGGGGCCAGGGTGCAGGCGGTGGGCTGGAGGGCAACCGCGACCGCCTGGGGCGTCGGGGAGGTCTCGTCAGGGTTGACCCGGCAGTATCCCTGGGTGAGGTGCATGACTCGACCGTCGCCATAGACCTCAGACAACACGATACTGAGGTCAAAGCTAGGGGCATCGGCCTGGCAGTAGAGGGTCGCAGTGGGGGTGCCGACCATCGCCAGCCCGGCAGTTAGGGTCGGAGTGGTGTAGGTGAGTACGTCAGTGCGGCCGTCGAGGTGAGCCCGGTCAAAGGGGCCAGGGGGCAGGCCACAGTGGCCCCCCAGGGAGGGCACCGGTCGCCAGGGATCATGCACGATCACGTCGGTTCCTGGGGAGGGGGCATCGTCGGTAGCCTTAGGACTCGGGCCGAGGATGCCATCGGTCTGGCGCAGGCCCGCCAGACCCGTGCTGCTGAGGTACAGGGTCTGGCCGGTGCCTGTGGGCCAGCGATCGCAGGCCTGCCACTGGTTTACCCCCATCACAAAGAGATGGATCGGCGGCTCGGGGACTGTCTCTGGAGCTGGAGCTGGGACATTTTGCTTTAGAAACCGATCAAACCAGCGGAGTTGCAGACCATCGATCGGGCTGTCGGCCTCGGGGCCAAAGTCTAAGGCCCCCACCCGACGCCCCCAGGGCAGATGCCCCCAGGGGCCAATCCACAGGGCTTGGGGAGCAGTCCCTTGGTGAATCATCTGCTGGTACAGGCGCAGATCGCCGCGCAGGTAGGGGTCAAACCAGCCGCCGATATGCAGCATGGGCAGATTCACAGCGGTCAGATCCGGCGTTAGCGCCTGCCAGTAGGGGCCAGGCTGGGGATGGTCGAGCCACTGGTGAAAGAAGGAGTCGGGGGCGTAGGTCTTGAGCACCGGGGGCCGCGCGGGGATGGCCTCCCCCAGGGGCAGGGCGTGGGCGGCGCGAAACAGTTCCTGGTAGGCGACCTCATCCTGTCGTCGTCGGGCGGTTTCGGCGGCCAGCTGGAGCGCCCAACCCAGGCCAATTTGCAGGGGCAGAGCCCCATTTTCGTAGGCCCAATCGGCGTAGAGGTCGTAGCCCACCATGGCGGGGGCGATCGCCCTCAGGGCTGGCGGTTGGGTCGCCGCCGCGTACAGCTGGGTCATGCCCTGGTAGGAAAAGCCATACATGCCCACCGCCCCGCTGCTCTGGGGCAGGCCGGCGGCCCACTGCACCGTGGCGTAGCCATCGGCGGCCTCGTGGCGAAACAGATCAAACTCGCCGCCGGAGGTGCCTCGACCGCGCACATCTTGGATCACCACAATGTAGCCGTGGCTGGCGTACCAGGTAGGGTGAGCATAGACCACGGTGGAGGCGATCGCCCGGCCGTAGGGTTGCCGCATTAACAGCACCGGAAACGGCCCCTCCCCCACCGGATAGTAGCCGTCGGCCTCCAGGGTAACGGGGGCAGTGGATTCAGACCCTGGGTCAGCGGGCAGAA
The DNA here is from genome assembly GCA_027483425.1 of Cyanobacteriota bacterium. GTDB lineage: Bacteria > Cyanobacteriota > Cyanobacteriia > Phormidesmidales > Phormidesmidaceae > Nodosilinea. The sequence continues at coordinate 4,259 of JAIXUR010000424.1, forward strand.
CTAGGCCCAGGGTTTGTTTGGGCGCTACGGCATAGGGGCCGGGGTAAGGAGGCATGGTCACGGAGTTACCGGCCACGGGGTTATTGGCCACGGGGTTATTGGCCACGGGGTTATTGGGCAGAGGCCAGGGAGGCATCGTAGCGCCCCAGCACGGCCAGATCTTCATCATCCAGCTCGACCGGGGTGCCGCTGCGAATCAACTCAGCAAAGTCTTCGTTGGGCACCATAATGCACAGGGTGTAGAGCCGGGTCAGGCCAGTATTCTCGACCACATGCACTCCATTGGGGGGCACCAAAATGCTATCGCCAGCACCAATGGCTACGCTTTTGCCGTCGCAGGTGGCGCGGCCCTCGCCCTTCAGCACAAAGAACATTTCGACCGCCACCTGGTGGCGATTGGGGGGTGTTTTGCCACCAACATCAAAGATTTCGACGCAGTAGGTCAGCGACATATTGGCAATGGTGGGGTCAAACACCAGAGCCAAACGGTTGGTGTCACCGGGGCTAATGCGATAGGTCGGGTAGTCTTTGGGCGACTTATACACCGGCACAACGCAGCTCGTGGGCAACAAACAGGTCAAGGTATCCATCACCAAAGTATCCATCACCAGATTGTCCATCACCGCAGGATCGATCACCAGCATGGCCGTCACCAGGCCAACCCCACTGGGTTGGCTCCACTATGTTTAACAGACTCCCACAGGGATCGCAGTAGTTCCCCCTACCTTTCATAAAAGGTTGTCTGGGATCAGGGAACCTGGGGAATACTGTCCATGGGATGAGCCACGGTTCGTTCTTCTCCGTTCTGATGACCGATCCCGTAACGAGCGATCGCTGGCGCGATCGCACAGGATCTTCACAAAGCTCCTTATCCTGTGACGGGCCATCGCTAGCGCGATCGCACAGGATCTTCACAAAGCCCCTTGATGCGGCGGTTTAGGATTAGGCTAAATCTGGAGGTGAGATTCCACCAGCTAGCCTGGGCCCGAGCAACCCCCTGATGGCTATTCAAGCCCCATTCAAGCCTCTCTAGCAACCCTCACCCCAATACGGTTACCCCTGGATCTGAAGCGCAGCATGATCGATATCCTCATCATTGAGCACGATGCCGCCACGGAGCAGTTTTTAGTCAGCGCCCTCAAGCAGCAGGGTTACAGCCTGGCCACGGCGCGCAGTGGCATCGAGGGCCTGGCAATAGCCGAAAAGCTTCTGCCCGGAGTGATTATCTGCGACTGGAATCTGCCTGGTACCACCAATGCCTTGGCCATCTGCCAGACCATTAAGCGTCACCCGCTGCTGTCGATCACGTCGCTGCTGCTGCTGACGGCCCGATACAGTACCGCCGACCGGGTGAAGGGGCTGGAGATGGGGGCCGACGATCTGCTCTCCAAGCCCGTCGACATCAACGAGCTCAACGCTCGGGTGCGGGCGGGGCTGCGGATCTATCAACTCACCCAAGATCTGCGCCAGCAAAAGCAGCGGATGGAGGCCGAAATGGCCGAGGCCGAAGGCTACGTGCGATCGCTACTGCCCAGCGACCAAACTGGCAAAGTGCCCATTCAGTCACGGTTTTTACCCTCCCAGCAGCTCGGTGGCGACTGCTTCGACTACTACTGGCTCGACCCCGACTACCTGGCCATGTATCTGCTGGATGTATCGGGCCATGGGCTGGGATCGGCCCTGCTATCGACCTCGGTGCTCAACGTGTTGCGATCGCAGTCCCTGCCCGACGTTAGCTTTTACCGCCCCGAGAAAGTGCTGCGGGCGCTCAACGAAACCTTCCAGATGATCGACCAAAATCAAAAATATTTCACCATCTGGTATGGCGTACTCAACTGCGTCAACCGTCAGCTGCTCTACGCCAGCGCCGGACATCCGCCCGCAGTGCTGGTGTCCGTCGATGCCGACCAAAAGATAACCACCACCCGCCTGCGGACCCCTGGCATGCCCGTGGGTATGCTGCCCGACGCCAAGTACCAGTGGCAGCGCTGCAATCTTCCCCCCAATAGTAGCCTCTACATCTTTAGCGATGGCCTCTACGAGGTGCTGCAACGGAACGAGCAGTACATCGGGCTAGACGCCTTTGTGGATCTGCTGGCCTTGGCCAAGCGCGAGCAGGGCGTAGACCACATTTTAGACACCATCATCCAGCTCCAGGCCGGGGAAACCCCCAGCGACGACATGTCGCTGATGATGGTCAGCCTCGACTAGGGGGATATGGGGTTGAGGGGGCCAGCCTGGCCCCCTCAACCCTGATGGTGCGCACCCAGAAAGCTAAGAAACCTTCATCATGGCCGCTTCAAAGGCCTGGCGATCGTCGTACACCTCAAAGACCCGATCCATACTGGTGAGCTCAAATAGCATGCGCACCTGTTCATTGATGGAGCAAATGCAAAAGGTTCGGTTTAAGCCACGCATGTTTTTGAGGAGCACCACCAAGGTGCCCAGCCCTGAGCTGTCGATAAACGTGATCTCCTTCATGTCGACCAAAATCACCTCAGCACCGTCTTTCAACAACTGCTCAACGGTTTGGCGAAACACTTCGGCTTTAGTGCTGTCTAAAATACCAGCGGGTTCAATAACCTGAATGTTAGAACTCATAATAAAAATCACTATCCTTGATCTACAACTGAATTTAGAACGGGTTGACTGGTAGACCCCTGAACGCTCCAGCTAAGGGATCGCCAAGGCCGGGGCATAGATAGCGGTGGGAGTACGATCGCTGTCGATTTCTACCACCAGATTAACGTGCTCGCCATCGTGCTTGAGGGGAGCAATAAAGAGCTCTGGGTGCAGCGCCCGCCAAAAATACTCCACAAACTCATCAATGGTGGCATCGCTCATGCCGGTTTTGCCCTGGGCTTTCATCTGATGCTCGGCATCTTTGCGCCACTGCTTGCTGATGCGGTAGTCGGTCGGACAGATCACCATCAGCCGGTCAAGACCGTCCCACAGGGGTAGGTAGGTGGCCAATTGGGTGTTCATGTCGCGGGCAAACTGGCGATCGGTCTCCGTGATAATGGGCTCAGGGAGCGGGGGCCCAGGAAAAAGGGGTGCGGAGGTCTGGCCAAACCGGGTGGGGGCGACTGGTCGCGCGCCCAAAAACCAGCCCTCAAACAGCAAAATATCCACATCTTGCACCCATTCGGGGGCGGTTCTATCGCCCTCGCCGCCATGCATGGACTTGTCAAACCGAGGTAGAGCCACCGCTTCGCCCCGCCCCGCCGAGCGCACCTGGGCCAGGGTCGTCAACCCCAGCTCGATGTCGTGGGTACCCGGTGGCCCGCGCCACCGCAACCGAGGATCGGTTTGGGCCAGCACCAGGCGATCAGCATAGGTTTTATACAGATCGTCAATGGAGAGACCCACGGCGTTGTAGCCCATGACCCCCAGCAGGTGCTGCAGAATATGGGTGAGGGTGGTTTTGCCCGTGCCCTGGCCCCCCAGCACCCCCTGAATGAGGGGAGCTGTCAGGTCATCGCGAGCCTGTTTAAGGGTGAGGGCCAGGGGCAGCCACAGACGCCAGTACAGCTCCAGGTAGCGCTCCATGGGGGCCGGGGGTAAGGGCAACGCGCTGTGGTGGGGGGCCATGGCCTGCAGCCAGTTCAGACGGTCTTGCAGCTTAGCCATCCCGTTACTGGAGTCAATGCCCCAGGCGGCGGCTCGCAGCGGGTCAGCCAGCTCCCAAGCCAAAAGCTGCTGCTGCTGTTCGTCCGTCAGCGGGTTGCCCGCCAGGTAACTCGCCAGCAGGGGCGCGATCGCAATTCCGTCCGGGGGCGGTGCTAGGTCTGCCATAGCCATCACTGCATTCCCATTATTGGTTACTAAGCTGCATCAAAATACTGCCCGTCTGGATCGCGTCGCTGCGATCGCCGTTGACCAGGGTAATCTGCCGCAGGTGCTTGAGGGCGGGCTGCGCCGCCGTGCCCCACAGCCGCCACTGGGGCCGTTGGGCAACCAAACCAGCCTGGACCTGGGGCCAGTCGATGTGGATATAGCCGGTACTGGAGGTAGACACCTGGGCAGCCTGTTCCCACCAGGAGGGTGCCCGCCGGGGGAGCATCTCAGGGTTAATCACGGTGTCTAGGGTGGCTGGAGAAGCCGCCAGCACCTCATAGCGATCGACCTGGGCCTGGAGGCCAGCCACTTCGGCGACCACCTGCAACGGCTGTTGACCTCGGCCCAGGGGCACCGCCAGGCGCGTCCAGGCGATCGCGGGGGTGCCCTGGAGATCGAGCGGTCCGACGCTCAAACCCTGACCCTGGGCTAGCGCGGTCAACGCGGTTAACGTCTCCGTCAGGCGATCGCTTTGGGGGGCCACCACCAGCCAGTCTGGCCTGGCCGCTCCGGCGGGGGCTGCCAGACCAACACCGTAGGCGCGGTCAACCCCCGTTTGTAACAGATCGGCCGCCCCCGGCCCCAAGGCCCGGTCGAGGAGGCGGGTCAGCGGAGAGCCGTCTTCAGCCCCCCCCAAGGTAACTAGGGCCAGCAACGGCTGGAACCCCTGACCCAGGGTCGCCAGGTCCGCTCCCACCGCGGCCACCGCCAAAGACTCGGGTAGGTAGGGGGCGATCGCCGACCAATCGTCTGCCCCAGGCAGTCGGGGGTGGAGCCGATGCCCGTGGGCCGCCAGCAACGCCGTGTGGCCCACCAGGCCCTGGCGGGTCAGCTGCCAAGAAGTTAGCCCCCAGTCAATGCGGTCATCGGCGCTGCCGATGGCATCCAGGGCTAGGGATGGAGTTTCGCGGGCTGGGGCGTTTAGCCATTGGCTCACCCTGGGCAGGTTGAGAGCCAACAACCCCACCCGAGCCTGGGGCAGCTCTCCCAGGGCCGCTTTATAGCGTCGATCGGCCTGGAGGTTGAGGTCCGTGGACTGAGCCGCCGTCAGCGCCTGGCGCAACACATCGGGGTGGTTAGCGGCCAGCACAAATCGATTGGCAACCAGGGCTGTGGCCAGCTGCCCCCCCTCGGACTGAGGGGCTAACCGCGTTCCTGGCTGAGTTCCCGGCCGCGTATAGATCAGCCGATTGCCAGAGAAATCTTCAAAGGTGAGGGCATCTCCCGCGATCGCGCGATTTTGCCAATACAGCTCCAGGGCCGCCTGGGCCGCTGGGGCATCGTTACAGGCTAGGGCAACCAGGTACCCAGGGGTGATGCCATTGGCTGGGTTTTGGTCGAGGTCGGGGGTCACCATCGCGGCGGTCACCTCTTCCCCCAGCCAGGGCTGAATGTCACGGCTGTAGCTGAGGCCGGTGTTGGCCAGCAGCACCTGCTCAATGCGCGCCTGGTCGCGGTGGGTGTCTTGACGCAGCCGGGGAGGGGCCAAATAGTCCCACAGATCAGCGAGGCGATCGGGGCGCACCAGTACCGAGGCCACCACCGGGGCCTGCTTAGGCACAAACTGCAGGGCCAGGGGCTGGGCCTGCCCGCCCCGTTCAATCAAGTACAGAGGGGTGTTCAGGGTCAAGCGCCCCAGCAGGCCCAAGCCCACCACCAGCACCAGTCCAGCGACCAGGGCCAGGGGGCGAATAAACGAGCGAAACTTCATTGACCTCACGATTGAACCCAGACAACACCCGCCGTAGCACGATGATCCCCCCAGGGATCTCCCCCAGGGATCTCTCCAGAGGGGGGAGACTGATCCTAGGGCGACCGCCCGCGCCGATCAGCTCTTTCCTAGTGTATGGCCCTGGGAGACCCGTACCCCCCCGGATGCCAACGGGCTGTTCAGAAATTAAACAATATAAACTTTACCCCTATTCCCAGTACACGGGCTGGATGCGATCGATGTAGTCAAGGTTGGCTAGCTCCATCAGAATGATTTGATAGTTGGCCTGGTGGGTATTGCCGATCGCCAGCACTTCACCCGCCCCACAGTCAATCCGCCCTCGACTGTCAGGAAAGAACTGCACCGACGGGTCAATGGCGCTGACCGTCTGGGCATAGACGTCGCCCGTGGGAATGCAAAACTCATAGTCGAGGGAGCGCTTGCCGTCGGCGGGGCCATAAAGACCGTCGTCATCCAGGGTGCTGAGGTCAAAGGCAATCTTATCCATGGCGTTTCCAGGATCGGCGGAAGACATCGGCTGGCAGGCGACGGAGAGCATCGCGGCCCCCAGGCCCAGGGCGAGGGCGGATCGCAAACGCGGGGTCGATGTGGTCATAGAGCCCATTGATGAACACCGAAATATCTGAACATCCGCATCCACCGTCCCAGCACCCGCAGGGTATTCACCGCAGTAGGGGCGCAGAGCCTGCGCCCCTACTGCGCTAGGTGGGTGCCAATCAGACAGGCTCCGGTCAAGCTAACGCCATTGAGCTGGGTGTCGGAGAGGTCGGCGCAGAGCAAGTTAGCGCCCGATAGCGAGGCCCCCGATAGGTTGGCCTGGCGCAGGTCGGCTTCTTCCAGGTTAGCGTTGTCTAGACGCGCCCCCTGCAAGTCGGCTTGGCAGAGATCAGCCCCCTTCAGGTTGGTATCACTGAGGTTGGCCCCGCGCAGGTCAGCACCCCGCAG
>JAIXUR010000552.1 GCA_027483425.1 Cyanobacteriota bacterium
GCAGAGCCCTGCGCCCTTGACGAGGAACCAAAATTCTTGGGTCTTTCCGTTGCCAGAATTGTCCTTAGACCCAAATCTAGGCAGGCCCAAGGGAGGGGTCGTAACGCTAAAATAAAAAACTGCGTTGTTGCCCTCTCCGAAAGCCTAGACCTATGGTCGCTTCTGCCCGTCAATACCACATCACCACCTTCGGCTGTCAGATGAACAAGGCCGACTCCGAGCGCATGGCCGGTATTCTCGACACCATGGGCCTGACCTGGACCGACGACCCCTACCAGGCCGACGTGGTGCTCTACAACACCTGCACCATTCGCGACAACGCCGAGCAAAAGGTCTACTCCTACCTGGGTCGCCAGGCGATCCGCAAACATGAGCAGCCTGACTTAACCTTGATTGTGGCCGGGTGCGTGGCCCAGCAGGAGGGCGAAGCGCTGCTGCGCCGGGTGCCCGAGCTCGATTTGGTGATGGGGCCCCAGCATGCCAATCGTCTCCAGGACCTGCTTGAGCAGGTGTTCGAGGGCAACCAGGTGGTGGCCACCGACGCCGTCGACATTATGGAAGACATCACCAAGCCCCGCCGCGACAGCACCATTACCGCCTGGGTCAATGTCATCTACGGCTGTAACGAGCGCTGTACCTACTGCGTGGTGCCGGGGGTGCGCGGGGTCGAGCAATCTCGCACCCCAGCGGCGATCCGAGCCGAGATGGAAGACCTGGGCCGCCGGGGCTTTAAGGAAGTCACCCTGCTGGGCCAAAACATCGACGCCTACGGCCGCGATCTGCCGGGGGCGACCCTGGAGGGGCGGCACCAGCACACCTTTACGGATCTGCTGACCTATGTCCACGATGTGCCGGGCATCGAGCGCCTGCGCTTTGCCACCAGCCACCCCCGCTACTTCACTGAGCGGCTGATTCGCACCTGTGCCGAGCTGCCCAAGGTCTGCGAGCATTTCCACATTCCCTTTCAGTCCGGGGATAATGACGTGCTGAAGGCGATGGCGCGGGGCTATACCCACGAGAAGTATCGCCGCATTATCGATACCGTGCGGCGCTACATGCCCGATGCGGCGATTAGCGCCGATGCGATCGTTGGCTTCCCCGGCGAAACCGAGGCGCAGTTTCAGCGTACGCTGGATTTAGTCAACGACATTGCCTTTGACCAGCTCAATACGGCGGCCTATTCGCCCCGGCCTGGCACCCCCGCCGCCCAGTGGGACAACCAGCTCTCGGAGGAGGTGAAGGCCGATCGCCTCCAGCGGCTCAACCATCTGGTGAATACGAAGGCGGCGGAGCGATCGCAGCGCTACCAGGGCCGCATTGAAGAGGTGCTGGTCGAAGCTGCCAACCCCAAAAACCCCACCCAGGTGATGGGTCGCACCCAGGGCAATCGCCTCACCTTCTTTCCCGGTGATTTCGCCACCCTGAAGAGGCAGCTGGTGCCGGTTAAGATCACCACGGTACGCCCCTTTAGCCTGACCGGGGAACCGCTGCAAGTCGCGGCGATCGCAGGCTAGGTCGCCGTACGGCCCTAGGCCGCCACCGGTCAGGACGCCGTCAGACGCTGGATCGTTTCCGTACGCTCCTGGCGCAGGGCCGCAATGTCTTGCTGGGCCTGGTTCACCTGATCGGCCAACAGCTGGAGCAGATGCTGGGCCAGGGTCTGGGCGATCGCGGGCGATCGCCGCTGCATCTCCTCCAGGGCGCTGACCGAAAGGCGATGCAATGTACTGGCCTTCGAGGCCACAGCGGATTGCTGATAGGCCCCTCGGTGGTAGAACTCCCAGGCCCCCACCCACTCACCCGCCCCAAAGCTACGGGCGGACTGCTCCGGCAAGGGGGCTTGGGTATCGATTTGGCCGACCTCAATGATGTAAAGCGCCTCGGGCTGATCCCCCTGACTAAATAGCGGCTCACCCGGTGCGAGTTTCACCTTTTCGAGGTAGCCCATAAACTCCCCTAGATGCTCAGGCTGGGGAAACTGTTTCATTAAATGCATCGCCAGGGGCAGGGCCCGATGGCGGCGGCTGATCCGCCGCAGATCGAGCTCTAGGGTAGTGGTGCGTTTGGTGGGTAACTGAGGTTGGTGGGTGCCGTGGGCAAACAGCTGGGTAAACTCATCCACCCCATAGGGGGCATACCAGTCGCGGAGATAAATTTGCTTGGGAATCATCAGCAGGTCAAGGGACTGCTCCGCCACTACTTTGGCGGGAGCCGGGTTATTTTGAATCGCTTCGATGTCGCCTAGGGGCACCCAGGGCAACCCCGCCACCATGGGCTGATCCCCAGGGGGAATCAGCTTCAGCCCTGGGCCCAGGGGAATGTAGATAAACCCAGAGCGCACTCCCGGTGCGATTAACACCTCCCCCGCCGCCACCTTAATTAAGCGGGTTTCGGCAAAGGCTCGATCCAGATCGATGGCATCGACCCGGTGGCCAGACTTCACCAGCTGATCGAGCAGGTGGAGCTTTTCGGTGATGCCCCAGGCGGGCTGAAGGCCAGTGAAATAGCGATCGACCTGGGTCAGGTCAGCCTGTTGTAGGGAGGTCACCGCTTGAAGGCGGGGGGCCAGGTCAGGGTTCAGCTGGCCGAGTTCGTGACAGACCAGCTCGGCGAAGTCAGGGTTGTCGTCTACCCCCTCGACCAGAATCTGCAGGTCGGGCTCCTGTCTGAGGGGGGCTGGCAGATCGCCGGTCGGCTCCGGCGATCGCTGAAAGCTGCCGATCACATCGGCCTGAATGTCTTGAATCACCACGGCGGCGCTGAAGGCCGCCCACTGGGTGGCCTCGGGGCTAGAGAACGCCCCTCGCCTAAAGGCAATGTGCAGGTTGCCCTCGGCGTCGAGGTTAGAGTTCGCCATGTTGGCTTCCCCGGCGCTGATCGGGTCTTTGCCCTCGATCAAAAAGAGCTGGGTGCGATCGCGGCTCTGGAGCGCATAGATTGCCTTCGCCGTCTCTTGGCTGACAAACACCGGATACCCGGCGGAGGTGGTAAAGGTGGTGCCTCGCTGGCGCAGGGCATCGGCGCAGCGCAGGGCGCGCACGGTATCAATCACGTCGAGGGCCAGCTGTTGTACCCCTGGGGCATCGGCCACCAGCCAGCCAAAGGCGGTGTGCTCAAAGCTGGGGTGGGGGCCATAATGGCGCTCTAGGTCAGGGTTCTGCCGTTGGCTGGCCTCGGTGGTGGCGATCCAGTTGGCCAGTTGGGCCTGGGCGGCGGCGAGCTGTTCGGTGAGGCGCGTGCGCTCTGGCTCTGTTTCTGGGGCCTGGCGGTGGTTGGCCAGCTTATTTTCAGCCTTAGTCACCTGCTGCTGGTGGTAGAGATAGTGCAGTTCGGTGCCCACACAGCGCTCCATGGTCTCGCGCAAAACCTGGCCATCATTCAAACGTTCAATGGGCACCTTGCTTTTGCTGTGGGCCATGGACAAGGCCAGCATTTCCCGCAGCACCAGCTGGGGTGGCTGGCTCAGGTCTCCCTGGGTGGCCAGATTGATCAGCCGCCAGGGAACGTTGCCTGAATTTTCCTGCCAGAGTAGCTCGACCCAGGGGTCAAACTCGGGGGTAAACATGAGCTGGGCCGCAAATTCGGGGTGCATGGCCCGCCCAAAGGCCGAGAAATTTTTCATGCCGATGTCGTGCAGGTAGGCCAACATCGCGCCATAACCCAGCATGAACTCGAGCCGCGAGGGCGATCGCTGGGGAATGAGCAGCCCATTAATGTGCTGAATCACCTGGCTCATTTTGCCCGCAATGTCGCGCCCATGGAGAATGCCATGGTCAGAAAACAGCGCCACATGCTTGAGGGGATTGGCCAAGAAATCGGGGTCTTGGACCACGACTTCGAGTCTCGATTGCTCAGTTACCTGGGCGTAGTAGTGCTGCTCGATGTAGGTGGTAAAGGCTGCGGGCAGGTTAATCACGGGGGCGGGGGCCATCTGCATCTTGGGTATACCCTGGTCAAACAGTTGCGACCGATTCACTAACAGCATAAACCCGCACCGGGAAGGTACCAAAACTACGCACCTTGACGGGCACGGCGTGGAGCTTAAAGCCTGAGTCAGGGAGACTGGCGAGGTTGCACATGTGCTCAACAATGGGAATATCGGCCCCCAGCAGGATGGAATGCACCGGGCGATCGCCGGTGGCGGTGTCATCAATATTGAGGGAGTCAATACCCACCAATACCGCCCCGGCGGCTTGGAGCCAGGCCGCCGC
>JAIXUR010000611.1 GCA_027483425.1 Cyanobacteriota bacterium
CGGTATCCAGGGCTAGGGGTACCTCAGCCCGGTGGACATGGTGCCAGGCCCCTTGATCAAAGTAGTAGGAGCCATAGCGAGAGCGATCGCGCAGATAGTAGCCGGTTTCTGGCCCGCCATGGCCAAACTGGGTGCGGCAGAAAATTTCGGCATGCTGCCCCGACACCCAGGGTTCTAAGATCACCAGGTCGTTGTCGGGTAGTCGACCCACCCGCAAAAACCCATCGGACAGTCGCCACATGCGAGCTGGTTTTTCTAGGCAGCGCACCACCACCGCCTGGGCCAAGGGCCGATCATATCCCGGCATCTGAGTCACGGCCAGGGCGGCCTCGTGGAGCAACTGGCCATCGAACTGGGGATGCTGGTAGAGCACCGGCAACGTCCAAGCGCAATGGTTAAACCGGTAGGCCGTGAGCAAATGCTGGCGGGCGACCGCCACCGCCTGGGCCACCGGGTACCGATCGGCCAGCCCCCGGGCCAGCACTTGAATAAAGCTAAGCGCCTCCTCATCGGCAATGGAATCGCGCATCGCTAGCACGGCGGGGACTCCGTGGTGGAGCAGCACCTCCGCCAGGCTGCTGCGGGGAATCACCTGCTGCCCCTGCAGATCGGGCTGAGCCCCCCAGCAGGTGTTAAAGACCGCCAGACGAATGCCCTGGCCCGCCAGCGCTTGGGCCAGCTCAGTGCCACTCAGACTCACCCCCCGGCGCAAAAACAAGAGCCCGCCATCCGGGGCGGGTACCCCATGGCCAGCATAGAAAAACACATTGAAGTCGCCCGACTCTAGGGTATTGAGCAGGGTCTTGGGGTCAGGCTCCAGCAGGGTTTGGACCTGGCACATGACCGGGTTAACCCCACGACGACTGAGGCTAGAGGCACTGAGCTCGAGCAATTGCTTCAGGGCCTCAGCCTCCTGGGGCAACTGCAAAACCTGCTCAGCCCCCCCCAGCCCGGCACTGCTGGGATCGTCTTGACCCAACACCAGCAGAATGCGCAGGGAGGTATCTAGCTCGGCCTGGGGCAACGGTTCCACGGTGCTAGTGGTGCGGCTAAACAGGATCTGGGGCCCCAGGGACAGGGCCGGACAGCCGGGCTGGGGCTGCATAATCTCCCAGGGCAGGCTAATCAGCTCCGGCGGGCGTACCTCGAGCCGCAGCTTAAGGGGGCGGTTTTGGCCACTGGCCATGCCCAGGCTGCGCTCCAGGGTTTGGCGAATGGGGCCGTCAAACAGCCACTCCCACAGACTGACCCCCAACCCCTGCATGAGGCGGCCGGTGTAACCGCCGGCTTCGGCGGCGGGAGCCACCCGATTCAGCAGGTCGTCGAGGTGAAACTGGGGCACGTAGGCCGAGGGCACGTGGGGCACCTGGGGTAGCCCCCGCAGCGAAAAAAACTGTTGCCAGCTGTCCCACAGCTGGGCCATTTGGTCATCCCAGAGGCGATCGTGGTGGGCGTACCCCCCTGGGAACGGGCTGTCTAGTACCCAAATGGCATAGTGATTCGAGTCGGCCTGGGTGAGGCGATCGATGGCGAGGCTAAGAATGAGGGCATCGGACGAAAACATAGGCAAGCCTAGGACAAAGGGCCGGGCCGCTGGGTAAACGGGTTAGGGAAGGCAGCGATCGGCTTGGGCAGGGGTGACCCATTCCAAAAACGTGGCGGCCCCGTAGAGTTGACGGGTTTGGGCCCAGCCCTCGTCCCCTGGGGCCGCCAGCCGCTGGTTGAGATCAGGGGCCGCCGACTGGGTCAGGGGGCTGCGATCGGTCTCCTGGGGCCGCTGAGCCAGCGAGCGGCCCGACGGAATGGAGCAGACCTGAAGCCGCACCCAGGCGATCGCATCGGCGGTGGTTTGGCGACTGACAACCTTAAGAATGCTGCCGGTGGCTAGGGCCACAGCCAAGGCCGATGACTCTGGCCCTGGGGCTGCTAGGCCCAGCTTTGGCTGTCCTAGCAGCGTCAGCCGGTCGCCATTGACCGCACCGGTAACCTGCAAAAAAGAACCCACCGGTAGATCGACAGTGGCCGCTAGGGCAGCACCCAGCAACGGCTGGCCCCCCAGCCCGGTTGGCCACTGGGACGATAGCGGCTGGAGGGCCATGGGCGCGGGCCCACCCTCGGGCTGGCGACCCACGAATCCGAGGGCAGCCACCCCGAGCACGGCCAACACCACGGTGATACCGCCTAGAAACGGAAGCCAGGCAAACTTTGAACGGGGTGATAGGGATGCCAGTTCAGGCTGGGCACTGGGGGCTACGATCCGCGTCGGCGCGGCGGTTAATGGAATGAAATGGGTCGCCGAGTTGGCTTGTTTAAGGCTATCCGCCGGCAAGATTGGCAGCGCTGCGGGCTGGGGTTGCAACCGCATCAACCCAACGGTCACGTTATCGTGGCCGTTGAGACGATTGGCCTGCTTAATCAGCTCGGCAACCGTCGCCTCGAGGGATCCGGCGGTCGTCACCAGAGGAGCCACCAGATGGGGCGCGATCGCCTCGACCCGGTCATAGTCGCTCAACCCGTCAGAGCAGAGCAGCAGCACCGCGTCATCGTCCAGCAGCAGGTGCTGCACCGATGGGTGGAGATAGCCCGAGGCGCTAATGCCCAAGGCCTGAACCAGGGCACCGCCACTGGGCAACTGCACGGCCTCTGAGTACAGGGCGTAGCCCATTTGCGCCTCCCTCGAGGCCACATCGTCGTCAACGGTGATTTGGTAACAGGTGCGGGCACTAACTCGGTAGGCGCGGCTGTCGCCAATATGGGCAATGGAGACGTAGGGGAAATGCACCAACGCCGCCACGACCGTAGTACCCATGCGAGCTCGGGCCGATCGCTGTTCGTCGTTGTTGCGGGCGGAGATGGCGTCGTTGGCCAAAATCAGCGCCCGTTGGAGGTGCTGGGCGATCGCCTCGGGGGTCAGATGGGGCTGCTGGGTAAGGGGCTCAAGCTCCTGTTGGATCAGCTTAATCGCGGTTTGAGAGGCCACGTTGCCCTGCTCATGGCCGCCAATGCCATCGCACACCAGCAGCAGTGGTGGGGCAGCGGTGCCGAGGGCTGACCCGGTTAACTGCTGCTGACGCAGCTCGTGCTGGGGGTAGCAGGCATCTTCGTTGCGATCGCGAGCGGGGCCCTGGTCAGTATCGGCGACCCAGTCGACGGTCACCCGCAAGCCCTGGGCCAGGGTCTGAATCGCGCCCTGGAGCTCAGCGACTAGCTCCGTGGCCGAGGTGAGTTGCCCTTTGGCCAAGGCCTGGCTCAACCAGTCGAGATAGGGCATCACTGAGGGCTGGGCGATCGCCGCTAGCCCCGCCCACCGCTGGCCCAAATCCGCCAGCGTCGGAGCCGAACCGTCAGCCACTAGGGTCGTTAATCGCAGGAGCGCGCCGTCGACCCGCAGGTCATCCAAATCGAGGAGAGTACTGGCCACCTGGTGCTCGGCCAGGGCAGGCCATAGATAAGCGACCTGTCGCAGCCAGTTGAGCTGCTGTAGCGCTGAACCCGTGGCCCAGGCCTTGGGCAGCGACGGCAGCAGGGCCGCTTCTATACGCCCGGGGCCGCCGTCCTGAGATAGGCGAGTGCCCACGGGGGCCATATCTAGCAGTAAAACCGTCTCCCCCAGCCCGGTTTCCTCTGGGGTGAGGTAGGCGTAGGGGCGGGGCACATGCTGAGCCAGGTGAAACAGCTTGAGGTAGGGCAACAGCGGAGCTGGGATCTGCTCTAGGGTAGGTGCCGGGGTATCGGGGCGAGTGTCGAGCCAGAGGCGATCGCCCCATACTAGAAATCGACCCGCTACCAGAGCCCCAGGGCGCATCTCTAGCTGCGCATCGCCCACCGCCAACAAGAAGCGGTACAGCAGCGGCGTCTCGCAGACCTTGCAGCGACCAGCCGGGGGGGTCGAAATTGACCGACAAGATGGATTAAAGCACTGGATCACGATCCTCTGGGTGCAGATAAACAGATCTTAAACTGGCTCTATAGTAGCCAACCCTAGCTGATCCCGGTAATACCCTTGGATACGCAGCCAAGGGGGCTTGCACCCCTGGAACCGATCGAGGCGATCGCCCAGCCTAGCCAGCGGCAGCTTCTTCAGCCTCGACCCGAGGCAGCCCCATACTGTAGTTCAAGGCTCGGCTCTTGAGATTGTAGCTGATGGCCCCCTGCTGCAAAAGCTGCCGAATAAAGTGCTCTAGGTCAGAGCCAATGCGGCGCAGGTTATAGTCGGTGAGGTCTTCTCCCGCAGCGCCGTCGACCAGGCGGTCAAACTCGGCGTATACGGCCTTGAGCGCCTCCTCCGGCCAGTTAAATTCATTGTCGGGGTCAATGTCTAGGGTGAGTTTGTCATCGCTGAGCACCAGCTCGTTATTGGCAACGACGGCGGTATAAATATGAACGTGGCGCGTGGTGGATTTGAGCATCATAGCCAGGTCTTGCCCCTCTGAATAATACGCCTGAACGAATGAGTACCTTCAGGCTGACACTGCTGATGTGATTGTATAGCACTGCCCTCCCCAAAGGGGTCTTAAGAGTATCCCAACTAAAAAAGCATTCATTTCCAGGCCGCGAACTCGGCCCGTTGGGACGGTCGCGGTGGGACTCTGGCTAAGTATTTAGTTGGAATACTCTAAAACAGGTCTTTTTTGCCGCGCAACCGGGCAAAGGTCTGTACCGCCGCTGTGCTATCCACCGCCTGCTGTAGGGCCGCCACATCCCAGCGCAAAAAGGGATTTGTTTGCTTTTCCAGGCCCAAGTCAGCGGGCACTGTCGGTCGATGGTGGGCCCGATCCGCCTGTACCTGCTCTAGCCGTGCCCGCAGGGTGGGATTGCCACTATCTACCGTGATGGCAAATCTGAGGTTATTGAGGGTGTACTCGTGGGCACACCACACCCGGGTTGTGTCGGGCAACTGTCGCAGTTTGGTCAACGAGGTCAGCATCTGCTGGGGGGTGCCTTCAAACAGGCGGCCGCAGCCCCCGGCAAACAGCGTATCGCCGCAAAAGAGCTCACCCCACCCATCGGAGCTGACCGGAGCAAAATAGTAGGCAATGTGGGCACGGGTGTGCCCCGGCACAAAGATAACCAGGGCTGGGCGATCGCCAAAGCTGACCCGATCACCATCCTCCAGCCAGTGGGTCTGCCCTGGAATGCGACCTCGATCCTCGACCCCACCATAAACCTGAGCGGCGGGAAACTGGTCTAACAGCTGTCGGTTGCCGCCGACATGATCGCTGTGGTGGTGGGTATTAAAGATCGCAGTCAGGGTCGCACCCAGGTGCTCTAGTTGTCGTAACACCGGCCCCGCATCGCCTGGGTCAACCACTGCCGCCTCGTGGCGATCGGCATCGTGAAGGACAAAGATGTAGTTATCTTGAAACGCCTCGATCCGGTAAATCTCCACGGGACTCTCCTGGCCATTGCGCCATTTTTCCGTACTATCTCGGGGGCGTGACACCCTTGTCCAAGCTTTCATGCAGATTCATAGAATCTTCACCCCAGTCCTAGCCTAACGCCTAGGCGATCGGGCATGCTTGAGCAAAGAGTCAATGTAGCAACAGCTACATTTTGAGTCCTATCCTTTCTCTGTGGGTGCCGACCCCAGACAAGACGCTTTGCCTCGGTGAGAAGTTTGAATTCAAGGGTCACAGGTCAGTTCTTGCCTAACTCCTGACTCCTGACTCCTGACTCCTAGCTCCTGACTCCCGACCGAGCCAAGCTCTCTCAGCCTCAGTTACCCGTTTTACCCGTTACGCCTGAACCAAGGCCTGAACCGAGGAATTACCCGCATGGTGTCATCTCTATCCCAAAACCTCGCCTTAGATATCCAAGCTCTGGTAACCACCGTACTCCAGCAGGGAGCCTTGAATCGCCGCGACCACCTGACCCTGGCCACGGCCCTGCTGAGCAACCCTGCGCTGACCGCCCGCGATCGCCAGCACATTAACCAGGTGTTCGATGGCCTACGCACCGGGCGAGTACGCCTAGGTGACTAGCCTCTCATCTTCCCCAATACAGGCGGCGCGCCCTGGCTCACCCCAGGGCGTTTTTGCGATTACACTCTAGAGCAGCGATCGCGGCTGCGACAGTGGTTTGCGATCCGGGCTATGCCACTTTGTAGGGGTTGACACCCGTGCGTCCAAAACACCCCGGCTACGGCGAGACTAAGGTAGAAGAAAACTATCGGCGCACCCGGCGACACCTGCTGAGCGGCATGGCAGCCCTGGGGTTGGTCATGTTCTCCGGGGTGCTTTGGTACCGCTTTGTGGAAGGGTGGAGCTGGATAGATGCCACCTACATGGCGGTGATTACCCTATCGACCGTGGGGTTTGGGGAAATTAACCCCCTCAGCCCCTGGGGCCGGCTATTTACCATTGGGCTGATCATGATGGGGGTGGGGGTGATTGCCTACATCCTCAACAACTTTACCGAGGCCATGGTGCAGGGCTATTTTCAGGCAGGGTTTCGATTACGAAAGCGGCGTAGGTTGATGGAATCGTTGCAGGGCCACTACATTATTTGCGGCTTTGGCCGTACTGGTCGCCAGGTGGCGACGGAGTTTGCGGCCGAAGCCATTTCGTTTGTGGTGATTGACTCTGAAGATGGGGCGATCCAGGCGGCGCTGCAGTTGGGATACGCCACCTTACAAGGGGATGCCACCCAAGATCAGATCCTGCTGCACGGGGGCGTGGAACGGGCCCGCTGTCTGGTGGCCGCGCTCCCTTCCGATGCCGAAAATCTCTATATTGTGCTCTCGGCCAAAACCCTGTCCCCCGGCATTCGCACCATTGCCCGCGCCAGCACCGAAGAGGCCATCCTTAAACTTCAGCGGGGCGGGGCCGATGTGGTGGTGTCGCCCTACATTACCGGCGGTAAGCGCATGGCCGCCGCCGCCCTACGGCCCCAGGTGGTGGATTTTCTAGACGGTATTCTCACCGGGGCAGATGGCACGGTCTACGTTGAAGAATTTTTGCTGCTGCCCGAGAGCTGCCCCAGCATCGGCAAAACTCTGGGGGAAACCCAGCTGGGTCGCCAGTCAGGAGCGCTGATTTTGGCCATCCGCCGCGCCGAGGGGGGGCTGATTGTGGGCCCCACCGCCGATACCCACTTCTACCCCGGCGATATGGTGATCAGCATGGGGAATGCGGACCAACTGCGATTGCTGAGTCAAATTCTCAGCCCGATTCAGCGGTAGCAGGCACGGGTCAATTTAAGGTGAGCTGACCTCAGATAAAACCGGGCCGGATGGTTGGGTAAGTTCGCCGCAGATCCGTCCGGCTCAAAATAAACAAAAATTCTCTCCCTAAAGTAAAGATCCCTGGGTTCTTTGAGAACCCAGGGATCTTCTTAGCTCTCACTGAAGCCCTTGGCGAAATGCCCTGGCGGCGGCGAGGGGGTTGGGGTTTTGCAGGCAGCGGGTCAGCAGCTCCATATCTAAATCGGGCAGCAGCTCACTGCGGGCAATGGGTTCATAGCCAGCGGTGGCGGCAAACTGGGTGTCTTCTCGACGATGGTAGATGGCCAGGCGACCGCTTTGCCAAAACCAAACTTCCCGCACCCCCAGACGGCGGTAGAGCTCCAAACGGTTTATGCTGCCGCTGGTGACAATCACCTCAATCGCCAAGTCAGAGAATTCCTTATCTAAGCCAATGCAGTAGCTCTCGTCGGGTTCGCCCCCCGCCTGCCGTTCCGGCCTGCGCAGGGTGGTTGACCCCATGGGGAAGTATTCGGTATTGGTTTCTAAAAAGTAGATCAGCAGCAAATCCCCAATGCGGGTCTTACCGCTCTCGTGAAGACGACTTGGGGCCACAATTTCTAAATCTCCGTCTAAGAAATGCACCCGATAGGGAGACTTCTCCCCCAGGTCAGCCAGCAGAGCTTCGTACTGCTGCCAAGTCACCTGGCTAAAGACCCGGCGCTCTTCCGAGTCCTCTAGGGCTAACCGATCCGAGACATCATTGAGGAGTACCATGCCACTCTTCCTTTGGACTTTTACAGCATTTTGTGGTCTTGAGTGAATTTTGCCTATATCTCCAGCATGGCCTTTGCCGTGAGTACCCAATCGGGAAAAGAGGGTGAGATCACGGGGTCATCGCCCTCAAATAGGCTTTCTTGGTAAGCGCTGCCGACCATCGCCAGCACAGTCACTCGCTGCTGCTGAGGATCTACAATCCAATATTCAGGAATGCCGCGCCACTCGTACTGGTTACGCTTGTCGAGGTAGTCACGGCGGGCGTTTTCTGCGCCGGGGCTGACGACTTCTACCACCAGCAGCGGCGGGGCCATTTCTAGGGCGATCGCAGCTTGGCCTAGGTCTCGCATTTGAGCTGGGTGTTCTGGCCGCAAGACGGTCAAGTCTGGGTAGCGGTTTCTCGGCTGCCCTGGCATTTCTAGCGCCAGTCCCTGAGGGCAAACCTGCACCGCATCCACTAGCAATTTCAGAGCATCGTAGAGCGTTAGGGCACGGCGCAGATTGTCATAGGATTCCGGGGGCACCTGGCGCAGTTCTCCATTGGTCAGTTCGTAGTAGCCCTCTGTGCCGTTGTCGTAGGCCAGAAAGTCAGCGAAGGTCTGAAGTTTTGGCTTGGCTTGGGTCATGGCGATCGCATCACCTTAGGTCCAACGGGGGACTGAGACACCCGGTTTCTAGCAGTGTCCTGGGTAAGGGCCAGGGTTAGATGCAGCAACCGGGTGTCTGGGGTCATTAGAACGTACCGCCGAGGGCCTCAACGCAGCGATCACAGATCGTCGGGTCTTCACTACTCTCGCCCACATGGGTCGAGTAGTTCCAGCAGCGCTCGCACTTCTGGCCCTCCGCATCCAGTACGCCAATGCCTAGGGCATCCGACTCGCTGCTGCACTTGACGCCAGCCAGGGCGGCGGGAGAATCCAACACCTCCACCTGGGAGACCAGGAACAGGTAGCGCAGTTCGTCCACATGGTTGGTGTCGGGGGCGATGGCGAAGCGCCGGGCCTGGCCCATCGCATCTCCAGGATTCATGGCCGCCAGCTGCTCGCGCAGGTCTCCATCGGCCACATACAGCAGCACCTTCGCCTCCAGGGATGAGCCAATATCCTTAGCGGTGCGGGCCTGCTCCAGCACCCGGTTTACCTCCTGGCGCACGGTGCGAATCTGGCTCCAGGTTTCGGCTAACTCCGACTGCTGCCACTGCTCATCAAGCTGCACCCAGCCCGCCTGGAAGACCGACTGGTGGGCGGTGGGGTAGGGCAGATTTTGCCAGATGTCTTCGGCCATGTGGCAGAGCACCGGGGCAATGGAACGGGCCAGGTTTTCGATCGCGATCGCCAGCACCGTCTGACAACTCCGCCGCCGCACGGAATCCGCCGCGCTGATATACAACCGATCCTTGGCGATATCCAAGTAGAAGTTCGACAGATCGACGGCGCAGAAATTCTGCACTGTCTGGAAGAAGCGGAAGAACTGAAAGGTCTCGAAGGCGTCGGTGATATCGGCAAACACCTCGGTCATCCGGTGCAGCATGTAGCGATCGAGCTCGGGCAGCTGGTCGTAGGGCACAGCATTTTGGGCCGGGTCGAAGTCGTCCAGGTTGCCCAACAAAAATCGCGCCGTATTGCGAATCTTGCGGTACACATCCGCCATTTGCTTGAGGATGTTGCCCCCCAACGGCACGTCGGAGGAATAGTCCACCGACGACACCCACAGGCGCAGCACGTCGGCCCCGTAGGGCGGATCTTGCTTTTGGTTTTTGCCGCCGTTGATCACAATGGCTGGATCCACCACGTTGCCGATCGACTTGCTCATCTTACGGCCCTGCTCGTCGAGGGCAAAGCCGTGGGTGAGCACCGTTCTGTAAGGGGCGTGGCCATTCACCGCCACGCTGGTCAGCAGGCTGCTTTGGAACCAGCCCCGATGCTGGTCAGACCCCTCCAGATACATATCCACGGGGTAGGCCAATTCGCCGCGCTGCTGGGCCACCGCCGCCCAGGAAGACCCTGAGTCAAACCACACATCCATGGTGTCGGTGCCCTTGCGGTAGGTGCGACCGTCGTTGCGGTACGGCTCCGGCAACAGCTCTGCTTCCGATAGCTCCCACCAGGCATCGGAGCCTTTTTCGGCAAAGATGGCCTTAATGTGGGCCAGGGTTTCCTCGTTGAGGAGGGGTACGCCCGTCTCGGTGTCGTAGAACACGGGGATGGGCATACCCCAGGTACGCTGGCGCGAGATGCACCAGTCGGAGCGATCGCCCACCATGGCGGTAATCCGGTTCTCGCCCGTGGCCGGAATCCACCGCACGGCTTGGATCGCCTTCAGCGCCTGGTCGCGGAAGCCCTCGACCGAGGCAAACCACTGCTCGGTGGCCCGGTAGATGGTGGGCTGTTTGGTGCGCCAGTCGTAGGGGTACTTGTGAACGTAGGGCTCGTGCTTGAGCAGAGACCCCGCCTGCTGCAGCGCTTCGATCACCGCTGGGTTGGCGTCCTTCAGCACGTTTAGTCCCTCGAAGGGGCCGGCCTCTGCG
The DNA here is from genome assembly GCA_027483425.1 of Cyanobacteriota bacterium. Classification (GTDB taxonomy): domain Bacteria; phylum Cyanobacteriota; class Cyanobacteriia; order Phormidesmidales; family Phormidesmidaceae; genus Nodosilinea. The sequence goes on from JAIXUR010000611.1 coordinate 10,485, forward strand.
GTCATGTCGCCCTTTTCATCCACGGGGCAAAGGATGGGCAAGCCATAGCGCTGACCCACCTTGAAGTCTTCGTCCCCGTGGCCGGGGGCGGTGTGCACCAGGCCGGTGCCCGATTCGGTGGTGACGTAGTCGCCGCCGATCAGAATGGGGCTTTCGCGATCGAACAGGGGGTGGCGATAGGTGGAAAACTCCAGGGCCTCACCGCTGATCTCGGCTTTGAGGGTGAGCTCAGTGCCGAGGACTTGGGCCATGCGATCGCACAGATCCTTGGCGATGATCAGGTACTTGAACGGCGTCCCAGAGGCGACCTCCACCACGGCGTAGGTCAGATCCCCATTTACGGCCACCCCCAGGTTGGCTGGAATCGTCCAGGGAGTAGTTGTCCAGATCGCTACGCCCAGGTCTCCCAGGTAGGGCTCTAGGGCATGGGCCCCAGGGGATGCACTCACCATGGGGAAGGCGGCGTAGATGCTGGGGGAGGTGTGGCCCTCGGGATACTCTAATTCGGCTTCCGCCAGCGCCGTCTGGGAGGTGGGGCTCCAGTGGACAGACTTGAGTCCACGATAGATGTAGCCCTTCAGATACATCTGCCCAAACACCTCGAGCTGGGCCGCCTCATAGTCGGGGGTCATGGTCATGTAGGGGTGATCCCAGTCGCCCCAGATGCCGTAGCGCTTGAAGCTATCGCGCTGGCGATCGATGGTTTTGAGGGCAAAGGCCTTGGCCTTGTAGCGCAGCTTGATCGGGGTCAGGTTAGCCCGTGCGTCCGCATCCATGGCCTGAAGTACTTTCAGCTCGATGGGCAGGCCATGGCAATCCCAGCCGGGCACGTAGCGTACCTTGCGGCCCTTGAGCAGCTGATACTTATTGATCGTGTCCTTGAGAATTTTGTTGAGGGCGTGGCCAATGTGCAGATCGCCATTGGCGTAGGGCGGCCCATCATGGAGCACAAACACCTCGCCGGGGTTGTTGACCGACAGCGTTTCGTAGATCTGGTTCTCGGCCCAAAAGGCTTGAATCTCAGGCTCACGCTGGGTAGCGTTGGCCCGCATGTCAAAGCGGGTCTGGGGCAGTAGAACGGTGTCTTTGTAGCTTTTGGTGTCTGTCACGGTCTGGGGGTAATGAGGGGTGTAAGGATGGTTCGGGTTATTATCGCAGATTCAGCCCTGGGCACCGCGCTCAGGTCACCGTTTCTGGCCGGGTTTCTCTACTACATTAGGCCAGATTAGGCCCGGTTGCGGGCCTGTGCAGCGGGGAAACTCATTCAAACCTGCACCACTGACCGGCTCTTGATCCCGCCGATGCCCGGCTGCGATCGGAGGCAAAACACATGTCGGTTCGTTGAGGATAGTGAAATTCAGTAACCAATAACTAAGCTATGAGGTCTAAACCGATAGCATACTTATAGGTACTAAAGCTTATTGGGGTATGCCTGGGTGGCAAGGCAGCACAAGTGCTCATCTTACCTGGTGCCGTTTTCTTGATCGGGCTCCTGTTGCCAAGATGCAGCGTTTAGCTTCTAAGTCACCAATTTGCTTTGTCCTTTCTTCCGAGGAAAGTGCCTAGTCGCTTTCTAAATTAAGGTGCATTATGTCTAACCTCCCTCCCTCGCTTCAAAACCATGTTGAGACATTTGTCAGAGATATTAGGGTAGATGAAATCAAAGATGAGCAGGAACGGCTAAAGCAACACCTGATCGATATTCAAAAGGAAGTTGCCCAGACTCTGGAATCTCTGCGCGTTCAAGCCTTGCCTTCACCCTCGCATACTTCCACAAGATATCGGCCCAATCCTCCTACAGTGCCTCTGTGGCTCTTTACCATTTTGGGAATTTGGGCTCTTGGAGCAACGTTAGTTGTCGGATTAGTTTTAGGCAATCGCCTACCGTCGGAAACGTTGACATCTAATCGCTCACCGATGGAGTATTCAGTTCCCAATTAATCAATGGGGTTCCTGTAGGTTGGGTTCCGCTCCGCTGTGTCCAACCTACAAATTTAAGTTTGACAGATCACTAGCCCTCAACTGCGCCTGGATATTGAACCAATGGCTACGGTGACCGTCAGCCAAGAGCGCGACAGGAGAATAGAGATCATCGCTGTCTTCCGTGACCGTTTAGCCATGTCAGTTCAGCCTAAAACCAGACCTCTCGGAGAAATATTGCAGCAGGCCGGGTTGCTCTCCCCGGCACAGCTAGATGTGGTGCTTCGAGATCAGAAATGGCAGCCGGATCTGAGAGTCGGTGACATTCTTGAGCTGCGCGGCTGGGTTAAGCGCGACGCCATTGAATTTTTTGCTGAACAGTGGCCGCAGCTAGCCAAGGTTGGTCGGGATCACCCCATTGGGTATTACCTTCAGCAGGCGGGGCTGCTGAACGCTCAACAGGTAGACACCCTGTTGAAAGAGCAGGTGCAGGCGGGGCTGAGAATTGGGGCGCTGGCGGTTTTGCACGGATGGCTCTCCCAAAAGACGCTCGATTGGTTTCTGCGATCGCTGGCACCGGAGGAGTCTGCGTCCTCTGCTTTTATGAAACGGAAGCAATCGCAGAACAGCCATCCCATCAGCCCAGCCGGTCAGGC
>JAIXUR010000031.1 GCA_027483425.1 Cyanobacteriota bacterium
GCTTGTTTGCCCGAGAATCTTAATGACCGCCAATCTAAGCAAAAGCCGCTCCTTACTACCAAACAAGGAGCGGCTTTGATTAAAGCACCGTTGGGGCCTGCGCCCCTACCTGGGAGTGCCTTCTTTGCTGGCAATCTCCCTAGTGGTGGTGATCGTGATCATGGCTATGGCCATGGTGCTCGCCGTGGCTCGCCAGGTGATGGTCGTGGGTGTGGCCATGGTGGCTGTGCACTGCGGCGGCCTGGGAGGCCGCCAGGGAGGGGTTGATCGCTAGGGCATCTTCCTCGAGCAGATCTGCGATATGCTTGTCGGCCCAGGTGGCGGCCATGGCCAAAAAAGCCGGGTCGTCGTTGACGCAGGGCATTTGCACATAGGTTACGTCGGGGCGCTTGCGGCGCATCCCTTCGATGATATGCTCCACATCCAGCAGGGTTTCGTGGTTTTCGGTGGCGAAACCAATGGGCATAAAGACCAGGGCTGTGGCCCCGAGATCGATCAGGTTGCGGGCGGCAAGATCTGCGTTGGGCTGAGTCCACTTGATCAGCGGGGTGTCATGGTTGAGCCAGCCGACGGAAATGAGTGGATATTTGGAGATCAGCCGATCCCGCACTTTGTCGTAGAGCTTTTGGCTTTCGTCAATGCCGGAGGTAAAGCCCTTGGCCTCGTGGGGGCAGCCGTGGTTCATCAGCACGATGCCGGTTTGGGAGGGCAGGTGGGCAACGGCCAGGTGATGCTTAATCTTGGCCTCAACCATAGAGGCCAACAGCTCAATGTAGTCTGGGGCGTCGAAGAAGGAGGGAATGTAGCGGGTGCCCTGGACCCAGTGCTCGGTGCCGTCGGAGAGCTGGGTGAGGGCCTCGTTGACCTGCTCAATGGCGATGCCGCTGGTGAAGATGGAGTCGACCACCAGGAGGGGATAGATCAGCAGCTTATCGTAGCCCTCCTGCTTGACCTGTTCGAGCACCTGGTTGGGCAGGAAGGGTTTGCAGAAGTTAAAGGCCTTGAATACTTTGACGCGATCGCCCCAGCGCTCCTGTAGATTGGCCTCAATGCCAGCCCGCTGGGCCTCGAAAATGGCATTGTGGGGGGAAATGAAGTTGCCGTGCTGGTGGCTCCACTCGTGGAGGTCAAAGGCGGCCAGGATCTTAGCCAGGGGGGGATAGACCCAGGTGGGCACCGGGGCAAACTTGGCGGTCAGCAGATTGAGGGCTTGCTCGTTATAGTTGGCAAAATCGTCGTAGCTTTCGACTTCGCCATAGCCCATGAGCAGCACGGCAACTTTGCCGCGGCCGCTAGGGTTGGTAGAAATTTGAGCCGATTGAAGAATGTCGGGGGTGGCAACCATAGGATGGCCTTCTCAGGGGATGTCTTGATCTTTCTTAGGCTAACATCCCCCCACTGGGGATATTGTTAACAAAACCCGCAGGTTCGTCGGGGAAGGTATACCATCCCCCCAAAACTCCTCCCAAGTCTGGCCCCACAGCTGGGCCTAGGGTTTGACGGCAGAGCATTCAGAATTGCGGAGGGTACCGTCGGGCATGGTCGTTTGGCAAAACTTGGCCCCGGTTAGGTTGGCCCCGGTCAGGTTGGCCCCGGTGAGATTGGTGTGGCGCAGGTTGGCCCAGTAGAGATTGGCGTGGGTCAGATTGGCCTGGGTCAGGTTGGCCCCTTCTAGGTTGGCGTGGCTGAGGTCGGCGTGGTCAAGGCGGCTTTCGCTGAGGTCGGCGTTGACCAGGGTAGCCCGGTAGCCGTGGGCTTTGCGGAGGTCAGCTTCGCGCAGGGTGGCATGGGCCAAGGAGGCGTTACGCAGATCGGCCTGGGACAGGTTGATCTGATAGCCATCGATGTGGGTGAGGTCGGCCTGGTGCAGGTTGGCGCGAGTTAGGTTGGCGCGGCGCAGATCGGTCTCGGCCAGGTGGGCCGTGGCTAGGTCTAGCCCGTGCAGGTCTAACCCATGCAGGTCTCGAGCCCCGGACTGGTAGTAGCGATTGATGAGTTCTCGGAAGGTGGCTGGGGTCATCGTGGCAATGCCTCAAGAACAATGCTTCAGAACCAATGGAGGAGCCGTTGTTACACCACTCCCCTATTGTCGCGCTGCGATCGCGCCAAAGCATCAACCATTACAAGAATGCTACAGTGCCGCCGAGGCTAGATTTTTCCGACCCCCTTGCCCCGGGTGTCAGACCCAGTCGTCACCTTGCCGGTTTCATCGGTTTGGTTAATTTCCTGGAGCTCGGCCTGCCGTTGGGCTTTTTCAGCCTCCATCTCCTCCCGCAGGTCGCCGGGTTCATTGATGTACATTTCTGGCTCAATGGCGTAGTTGTTAACCAATCCTTCCCGGTCTACGGTATAGCCACTGCTGGTGTCGCTGTCCCCTTCAGAATCTTCGGGTACCTGCTTGAAGCCATCGCCTTCACGATCTTTGCGAGCGGCGGTTTCTGCTGGAATCAAGTTAGCGTCATACCCATCGCTTTCAACCCTAGAATTTGTCATGGAGCCTCTGTATGAGTAAATCAAGGGTTCAGCAGGCGCAAAGCAGTTGGATGCCTGTGCGTCTGCGTTAACCCTAGATTGACTGTAGGTAAGCTCAGCCCAAACTAGGCCTACCCAGGGAGTGAGTTTTCTCTATCCCTTTCTGCAGAGGTTGAGCTTGGACGGTGCTCGGTGGACTAAGGGACTGCCAAGCAATTAACCATCCCTGCGGCCAGCCCACTGGGGCAGTCTACTAAGGCCAGGGAAACCCCTAGGCCCGCGACGGCAGCAACCGGCTCAGCACCACGTAGAGCACCAGGGCTGACACAATGCCGTTGATGGGTACAATGCCCCAGCTTGCCAGGCCGGTTAGGTAGGCGATCGCCGACGACGCCACGTAGGCAATCACCCCCGCCCAGTTAAACGCGGGCTGCGGCTCGGCTAGCGACGGAAATTGCCCCTGGCGGTTGACCCAGTAGTCGGCCATGATAATGCCGCCAATGGGCGGAATAAATGTGCCCAGCAAAATCAGATACTGTACCAGTCCTTCGTAAATGCCGCCCCAGGCCATAAACAGGGCGATCGTGGCGCCACCCAGCACAAATAGCGTGCGTCGGCTAGAGCGAAACATGTTCGACCCAGCGATGGAGAAGGCGTAGATCGTGTTGTCTTGGGTGGTCCACATATTCAACAAGAACAACACCAGGCCC